>JBGSYE010000527.1:0-4686 GCA_041751075.1 Chthoniobacteraceae bacterium | reverse complement strand
GTGAACGACGCGATCGAGACGGACAAGAAGACCGGCGGACGCGCGCCGGACAATGGCACCAGCGCGCTGATCCTCGCGGTCGAGAACGGCCACTTCGAGCTGGCCATCGCGCTCGTGAAGGCTGGCGCGAATCCCAACGATCAGCGCACCGGCTTCACCGCGCTGCACACGCTGACCTGGGTTCGCAAACCAGGCCGCGGCGATGACGAATCCGGCCAGCCGCCGCCCGATGGCTCGGGCAATCTGACCAGCCTCGATTTCGTCCGGCAACTCGCGGCGCTCGGCGCCGATGTGAATGCGCCGCTCGGCAAAGGCGCGCCGGCAAAGGGCAAACTCTCGATGGTCGGCGCGACGCCCTTCTTCATCGCCTCAAAGAACGCCGACCTCGCCTACATGAAACTGCTCGTCGAACTCGGCGCCGACCCGCTCCGGCCCAACAAGGACGGCGCGACACCGCTGCTGGCCGCCGCCGGGCTAGGCTGCTTCGCGCCCACCGAGGAAGCTGGCACCGAGCCCGAATGCGTCGAAGCCGTCGCGTATCTGCTCACCCTCGGAGCGGACATCAACCCCGTGGATGCCAACGGCGAGACCGCGATGCACGGCGCGGCTTACAAGAGCCTGCCGAAGATGGTGCAATTCCTCGCCGACAAAGGCGCGAAGCTCGACCTCTGGAACACGAAGAACAAATTCGGCTGGACCCCGCTGCTTATCGCGGAGGGCTACCGCCCCGGAAATTTCCGTCCCTCCGCCGACACCATCGCCGCGATTCACAAAGTCATGCTGGCCGCCGGAGGCACTCCGCCACCGCCGACCGTGCGGCCCGACGGCTACAGCAAACCGAAGAAATACGAGCCGTAGCCGGAGGGGGTTCCGCAGCCCTCCGAGGCCGATGGCGATTGGAAAGGTGCCTCTTCCAGCAGCAGCAGGCTTGCGGGGCGCGCGGCCGTCACGCATTGGAACGGGACCATTTCTCCCCTCCCCCGTGCACGATCTCACTCTCCGCCCAGCCGTCGCCGCTGACGCCATGCCCATCGCCGCGCTGATGGGTGCGGGCATGAGCCCAAACGTGCAGCGGATCACGATCCTCGGCAGCTCGCTGCTGCATCGCAGGGTTCGAGAGCAGATCGAAAGTGGGAGCGGCGACTGCTTCCTCGTCGCGCTGATGGGCGGGCGCGTGGCCGGAATGGTTTCATCGAGGCTGCTCGGCGGGACTCTGGTGCTCAATCATCTCTACACCGATGCGGGATTCCGCCGGCGAGGAATCGCGCGGGCTTTGTTGGAGCACGCCTTGCGCGCCGAGGCGGAGTTTGTGGCAGTGGATGTCTTTTTGGAGTCGCGGGTGGCGCGCGCATGGTATGCGGCTCTTGGCTTTTCGGTCGAATACCGGCGCGTGTGGCTGGAGTCCACGCTGCCGATTCCGGACGCCCGCGACCGGCGGAACTCGTCAATCACTGGGATGGAAGAAGCAGACGCGGCGCACGCCCATCACGGGTTCTCGAATTTCAAACTTTCCACCTCACGCGCCGAATACTCGATCGGACGGCTCGCCGATGAGGTCTTTCGCTCGATGGGGTTTCGCATTCTCGCGGATGGCGAGGCGCTGGCAGCCCTCGCCACGCTCGACCGTCGGCGTGCGTTGCTCTGCATCGGCGCGCCAGAGGATGTCCCGGCGGGCACGCTCGAACGAGGCCGGATCGTTGAGGAAAGCGAACGCCTCGTAGTTCGCCGCGCGGGTCTTGCAGCAGCGCTCGGAGGAAATGCGGCCGGCACCTGACCGGGCGGCGAGACTCAGGCTTCGACCACGACCCGCGTACCGATGCGCACTTTGTCGTAGATCAGCTTCGCGATATCCGCCGGCAGCCGGATGCAGCCATGCGAGGCGGGGTAGCCCGGCAGGATGCCGATGTGCATGCCCACGCCGTAGTGCGTGAGCCGCATGAACCACATCATCGGCGCGCCACGATAGCGGGTGCCACTCGGCGCGGAATCGACCTTCAGGCTGACCCCCGAACGCACGACCCGCCCTTTGAAATCGACGAAGTCGCCGTAGATACTCGAGCGGTGATCCGCATCCTTTTCCAGCACGGTGAAGCTCCCCGCGGGTGTGGGTGTCGCGCGTTTCCCCGTCGAGACCGGTGTGTCGATGTAGATCTCCTCGCCGACCATGAGAAAGGCGCGCTGCTTCGACAACGAAACGCGGACGTGGGAATTGCCCGGATTGATCGCGGATTCGAGCGACTTGTCGATCTTCGCGGGCGCCTGGCGGCTCAGCGATTGACTGGCAGGTTTGAGCTTCCGCGACTTGAAGAATTGCGCCGGCGCCGATGGTACCGCGACGCCGATCCACGCCAGCCCCGCGCAAAAGAGGATCGGAAAAATGCGGGCGAATCTCATGCAGAAGTCGAAGTTGCGCTGGTGTAGTCGCACGGCCTATGCCGGGGCAACCGAATAATCCCGCGCGAACGGCCTTCGCCGCGCGCAAATGATTCGACGCCATCGCCGCGGACGAGCCACCCTTTCCGGCCCGTGCAAAAGACTCTCCGCCACTATGCAGCCATCGCGCTGCTGCTCGCAGCGTACGTTGCGCGGGGACAGGGCGACGACTCGGCGCTGCCGAAAAATCTCCACGCGGAACTCAACCCACCCGCCGTCTCTGGCGTGAGCGTTCACAACCTCAAGGCGACGACGGCGGAGATCGAATGGCCGGCGGGCCTCTCGCCCGCAGACGAGTTTCGCATCGAAGTGCGCCGCTTTTCCCTGGATGCGGCTCGCGAGCTTCAGATGCAGTGGGAGGAATTCCGCGGTGCGACGATCGCACGGCGCGGCGAGACTTACCATGCGCGCCTGAAAGGCCTCGTCGCACGGCAGCCCTATTGGATCCGCGTGCTGCCACAAGGCTCCGCCGCTGCTTCCACCGAGCCGCTTTTCACCGTGCGTTTCCAGACTCCGGCGACGACATCGGTCTTCACGGGACGACGCGCGACCATCGCCGGCCTGTTGCTGACGCTCGCGGCTCTCGTGTGGCTGCGCTGGCGCCAGAGTGCGGCGTGAGGCGGCGCTTGTGAATCTTTTCACGATATCCCCTTGCCGCTCCTCGCGGCCTGCACCTACCGTCCGGAGTCGCTCGCAACGACTCCCGCGCATGGCCACATCCACCGTCGAAATCGAAGTCCCCGACACCCTCCGCAAAGCTCAGGCGGAGGCGGATTCCAGCGACACTCTCGGTGAGAAGCTCATCATCAATATGGGCCCGTCGCATCCCGCCACGCATGGGGTGCTGCGGCTCGTGCTGGAGATGGATGGCGAGATCATCACCAAGGCCACGCCCGACGTAGGCTACCTGCATCGCGGCGACGAAAAGATCGCCGAGAACATGCACTACAACCAGTTCGTGCCCTACACGGACCGGCTCGACTATCTCGCCCCGCTGGCCAACAACGTGGCCTACGCGCTGGCCGTCGAGAAGCTCATGGGCTGGGAGTTGCCTCCGCGCGGCCAGGCCATCCGCGTGCTCTGCTGCGAACTCGCGCGCATTTCCTCGCACCTTCTCGGCGTCGGCTGCTTCGCCATGGATACCGGCGCGATGACTGTCTTCCTCTACACCTTCACCGAGCGCGAAAAGATCTACAACCTCATCGAGCTGCTCACCGGCGCGCGCTTCACCACCAGCTACACGCGCGTCGGCGGACAGATCCGCGACTTACCGGCGACCTTTCTCCCGCAGCTCACCGCCTTCATCGACCAGCTCGGTCCCGTGATCGACGAAGTGGACGCGCTGCTGAAGACGAACCGCATCTTTGTCGATCGCACGAGAGACATCGGCGTGATCACCAAGGAGGACGCGCTGAGCTACGGGCTGAGCGGCCCGAATCTGCGCGGCTGCGGCATCGACCACGACCTGCGCTAGCGCCACCCGTATCTCGGCTACGAGCAGTACGACTTCGACATCCCGCTCGGCAGCGTCGGCGACAGTTACGATCGCTACACCGTGCGCATGGAGGAGATCCGCCAATCCATGAGCATCCTGCGGCAGGCCATCGACAAGCTGCCCAGCGGCCCCATCGCCGTCCGCGATCCGAAGAATGTCGCCCCGCCGAAGACCGAGGTGCTGACGAAGATGGAGGAACTCATCCATCACTTCATCCTGCACACCGAAGGCATCGACGCCCCGCCCGGCGAAGTTTATTTCGGCGCGGAGAATCCAAAGGGCGAACTCGGCTTCTACATTTACTCGAAAGGCGGTGGCACCCCGCACCGGCTGAAGATTCGCGCGCCCTCCTTTGTCAATCTCAGCATCCTTCCAAAAATCCTGCCCGGCCACATGATGAGCGACGTCGTCGCCATCCTCGGCTCGCTCGATTTCGTGATGGGCGAGTGCGACCGGTAGGCGGGCCTCTGCGAGAAGTGGCGATTTGGAATCGCCGACGGACGCGGCTTCCAAGTGAGTTTCTGGCGGGGTCCGCCGAAGACCGCTTCCTCAAACGGCAACTCACACTCGCCTCCCGGTCCGCGCATGAGCACGGTGGCGCTGCCCCGGTCTCACCTCCCGGCCTGTCTGCACGAAGCGATTGCACATGGCGGGAGCCAGCCTACCGAGGCTCCCTCTTGCGACAATGGTGAGCCGGGATGAATGCGTCCTACAAAGGCTCAATGTTCGGCCAGATTTCCGCAGGCACGAAGCGGCTC
>JBGSYE010000526.1:0-4245 GCA_041751075.1 Chthoniobacteraceae bacterium | reverse complement strand
AAAGGCCCCGGTCGTGAAGTTCGATAAACTTGGACATAAACCTACATTTCAAGCAGATTCGCTGCTGCCTAGCGATAAGAAACTAACAGCAACTACCTTATATGTCAGCTATGTTACAAAGGAGGTTCTTAGAGGTTCCCTCAATCGCGACGAATACGGCTTGGGCCTCAACCCACTCTCAGGCGCGGACGAAGGACGCCCGAAGATCGAGCTCATCACCTCCGGGGGCTTTTCGTTCCCGGGATTCAAGCACCAGCGCCGGAGAAACGCGACCGATCTGATTTACACGGTGCTGGCGTCCGACGACTTGGTGACCTGGGACTCGACTGGAAACCAGGTGGTGCCGTTCGGACTGCCCGAGGCATCTCCCGACGGCGACTCGGAGATCGTGACCTTCCGCTTGTCACCTTACCTCCCGTCCGCCCTCAGGAAATTCTTTTCCGTCATAGTCTCGCAAGCGCCGTAGTTTCCCTGGCAGAGACGAGAGGCGAGAACAGACCCGCCCCTTAATCCCCTCTGCGACTGTGCTCCGCCGCTTTCGTCGAGTTCCCCATCTGAAAACTCCCCGCCGGGATCAGCACCCTGCCGACGGGGGCCTCGGCGGCGGTGATCTGGAAGCGAATGGAGGGGCTGTCAGTGCCGGTTCCAATCCGCGCCGGCATTGCAGGTCACGCGCCGGTTGCGCCCCGCCGGGACGCTGCCGAAAGCGCCCGTGAAGGCCACCGCCGGCACCGCATAGCTGGCCCCGGCATCGGAGGAGACCTGCACCGAGACGCTCACCCAGCCCGTGGTTCCGGTGATGTCGTAGTCGATATCCACCAGCTTCGTCCCCGCCCGCTGCGCGGCCCGCACATTGGAGACGGTGGTGGCCGCCAGCGCGCCAGCCGGCACCCATGCGAATGTTCCCCATACGAGGACGGCAACCGCAACCCGATGGAGCAAGGCTGGGAGGGGACCGGGCATGGCCGGGAGATTGGGCGAGGCGCTGGCAACCGGTCAAGGTCTGTCTGAGGCGGAGGCGGCGTCATCGCGCCATTGCTCCGGTGAACCGGCCTGTGAATCACTCCCGACCGGGTGGGTCGAGCAAGCGCCGGGGAAGGTCGCGCATTCCGTGGATGAGGCGTTCGATGCTGACCTCGCCCGCGAGCACTCGATAGACGACGAGGAAGCGGCCGAATGGTTCCTCGACAGGGAGAAGGCGCAGGCCGGCAAGCTCTGGCTCAAGGTATCTTCGCTCGACGCCGGACTCGGGAAACTCCCCGATCCGCTCCAGCGTCGCGTCCACCTTTTCGCCGTAGGCGAGAGCCACCGCAGCGCCAGCGCGAGAGAGATACCATTGCGTCTGCCGATCCACATCTTCCTCGAACCAACTGCTGAGCCGCAGCGGCAGGCTCACTGCGACTCGCTCTCACGCACTCGCTGCTGGGCGCGGCGACGAAACTCACCGGGCTCATAGGGCCGGTGCGGTGCACGAACCGCCTCGAGCAATTCGCCCACGAACATTTCTTCACTCTGCGGCGGATGGTGCAGATCGTAGGAATCGTCCGCCCGCTGTTTCAGCAGCAGGCAATTGACGACTTCATCCGCGCGCTCGGCTCGGAGTTGTCCCATCACTTCTGTCACATAGCTTTCGGCTTCCTTGGACAAGGCGATCGTCATGGCCGCAGGGTGATGCGCACTTTAAGCGAAGTCAACGGGCGGCCGACTCATTGAAAGCGCGTGATGCCTTTTTGGATACTCCCCCGCGCCGGCATTCCAAGTCACGCGGCGTCTGCACCACTCCGAGACGCCGCCGAAATATCCATTCGTTCGACACCGCCGTGCCGCGCTCCCGCGTCTCCAGCCCGGAAATACTCACTGCGAGGACGCTCCTACTCCTTGGTCAGTAATTCGCGGAGCTTGGCGGGGTCGTTCGTCGGGAGCTGGCAGACGAAATTCTCGCAGACGTAAGCGGCCGCCTTGCCCTCGATGGGACCGACGGTGCGGAGGAATTCCAGGCGCTCCCCGAGCCACTTCTGGCCTTCGCCGCCCTCGGCAAGGAGGACCAGGCTATTGGGCAGGAACTTGCCATGCACTTCGCGGAGCAGGGCGCGGGTGTCGGCGACTTCCGGCCGGCCGGCGATGACGATTTGCCGCGGTTTCGCGAGCGAGGCGTCGAGCGCGCAGAGGAGCTGCGGCAGGGTGCTCGGCATCCGGGCGAGCTGATCGGAGAATGCGCGGATGGTCTTCACCGCGCGCTCGTGGAGGGTGGAGTCGCCGGTGAGTTGCGCGAGCCGGAGGAGGTTCATGGCCGCGACGCTGTTTGGGGACGGCTCGGCGCCATCGTGGTCTTCCTTCATCCGCAAGAGGATCGACGCATCGCCCTCCGCGACGCTGAAGTAGCCGCCGTGCGCCGGATCGGCGAAGAGCGCGTCCTGCTTCTTCTGCAACTCGATGGCCCACTTCAGCCAGCCCACGTCGAAGTCCGCCTCGTAGAGATGGAGCAAGCCCTGGATCAGCGCGGCGTAATCGTCCGCGAATCCGGCAATCGCACTCGCGCCTTCGCGGTAGCTGCGGATCAGCGCGCCGTCTTTCCACAGATGCTCGCGGATGAAGTTCGCGGAACCCTGCGCGGCGGCGAGGTATTGCGGGTCGTCGAGAATCTGCGCGCCGCGCGCGAAGGCGGTGATCATCAGACCGTTCCACGACGTGATGATCTTGTCGTCGAGATGCGGACGCGGGCGCTTGGCGCGCACGTCGAAGAGTTTCTTCCGCGAGTCCGCGAGCGACGCGGCGATCTCCGCTTCGGTCTTGCGGAAAAACTTCGCCGCATCCGCCACGGTCATCCGCACGATGAGTGTGTTCTTGCCCTTGAGTTCGCCGTGCGGATCGCTGCCGGCGGGTGAGTTCCCCTCCTCTTCCACACCGTAGAATCGATTGAAGAGCGCCGCCGGTTCTTCGCCGAGCACCTTCACGATCTCCGCTTTCGTCCACACGTAGAAGGCGCCCTCGGCGTGCTCGGGCTTGCCGTGCTCGATGATCGAGTCGGCATCTTCCGCGGAGTAAAATCCCCCGAACTTCGACGTCATCTCGCGGCGCACGTAGTCGAGAATGCCGCGCGCGGTTTTCTCGAAAGCGGGGTCGCGGGTGACCTGAAATGCGTCGAGATACGACGACGCGAGCTGCGCTTGATCGTAGAGCATTTTTTCGAAGTGCGGGACGTGCCAGAACTTGTCCACCGAGTAGCGATGGAAGCCGCCGCCGAGCTGATCGTGCATCCCGCCGTCGGCCATCTTGCGCAGCGTGAGCAGCGCCATGCCGAGCGCGATCTTGCCGTCCTTGCTCTCGAAGCCTTCGCGCGCCGCGACGCGGAAGAGCAGATTCAGCGACACCGGGCGCGGAAATTTCGGTGCGCCGCCGAAGCCGCCGAGTTCGTCGTCAAAGGCGCCGACGAGCTGCTCGTACGCTTTCGTGATCGCCGTCTTGTCCGGCCCCGCGGATTTCGGAGCGCCCGTGGCGGTGTACTCTTCGAGCGCCTTGATCGCATTCGCGGCCGCCTCGACCACATTTTCGCGATCCTCCTTCCACGCCTCGCCGAGTTGCTTCAGCACGGAGGGAAATCCCGGACGCCCGTACTTGTCTTCCGGCGGAAAATAGGTGCCGCCAAAGAATGGCTTCAGCTCCGGCGTGAGCCACACGCTCATCGGCCAGCCGCCACTGCCCGTCGAAGCCTGCACATAGGTCATGTACACTCGGTCCACATCGGGCCGCTCCTCACGATCCACCTTCACGCAGACGAAAAGCTCGTTCATCAACCTCGCAATCTCCGGATTCTCAAAGCTCTCGTGCGCCATCACATGGCACCAGTGACACGTCGAATATCCGATGGAGAGGAAGATCGGCTTCTGCTCGCGCCGCGCCTTTGCAAAAGCCTCCTCGCCCCACGGATACCAATCCACCGGGTTGTGCTGATGCTGGAGGAGGTAAGGCGACTTCTCGCGCGCGAGACGGTTGGGGGCGGCGGTGGAGGAGGTGGGCATGTCGGCTGCTTGACAAGAGATGGCTGCCGTCATGAGTAGGGCGGCAGTTTCCCGCCAGGGGAATTTTTTCATGAATAGAAACGCGCAGACCATCGACGCTGCACCCGCCCCTAGCAAGGCGGGCTTTGTTTTCGTGGTCGCGCTGGCCGCCGCATCGCTGCTCAGTGGCTGCGCGACGGGGGTGAAGGATACGAGCCGCAGCTTCACCACGGTGGTCATCGACGCC
>JBGSYE010000525.1:0-5180 GCA_041751075.1 Chthoniobacteraceae bacterium | reverse complement strand
TGGCCGCGAAGGAGCCGCACGCGGAGGCGCTGTTCTGCGCGATGGCCGCCGAGGTGCACGGGCTCTCGATCGTCGAGCCATCGGTGCAGGACAATCCGAACAATACCACGCGCTTCCTCGTCATCGGCCACAACAGCTCGCAGCCGACGGGCGACGACCGCACGTCGATCATGTTCAGCCTGCAGGACAAACCCGGCGCGCTCTTCGCCGCGATCGAGCCGTTCAAGGCGCTGAAGATCAACATGAGCAAGATCGAGAGCCGGCCCTCGAAGCGGAAGGCGTGGGAGTATTTCTTTTTCGTGGATATCGACGGCCACGCCACCGAGGCGAAGGTCGTCGAAGCGATCGAATCGCTCACCAAGCATTGCACGCTCGTGAAAGTCCTCGGCACGTACCCCAAGACGCTCTCGTAGGGAGGCCGTCCGATGCCCCGGCGCAGCGAATTCGTGGACTACCTCGTGGAGTCGCTCGCCCCGCTGGGCGAAGTGCAGGCCCCCGCGATGTTCGGCGGCTGGGGCTTCTACCTCGACGGGCGCATGTTCGCCCTCGTCGCCTTCGAGACTTTCTACATCAAGGCCGACGACGATAACCGCGCCGAGTTCGTGTCGCGGGGGCGCCCACCTTTCCGCTACGAGGCGAAGGGCAAGGCGAGCGTGATGTCCTACTTCCAGCCGCCTAGCGCCGCGCTCGACGATCGCGAACTGCTCTGCGAATGGGCGCGCAAAGGAGTCGCAGCCGCCACCCGCGCGGCGAAGAAGCCGGTGCGGAAACCGAAACGGACGCGGGGCTAAAGGCTCCGGATTCCCGGTCGCTCGAATGGCTCTGAAAGTGGGATTTGTCACGCTCAGAGCCAGGTGTCGGCGTCATTCCCACGGCGCATGTAGGTGTTAAGCCTACATACGTATTGGGAATATGAGGAAGTTTCCCGCATTTCTTGGAAAAAAGCCTGTTCATCCGTGGGCAATTCTTGCCTGCTAGCCAATTCCATGAATACCAATCGCCATCCTCACCTGCGTCGAGCGCGCAGGATCTGTTTCATCGCCGTCGCCAGTCTCTGTCTGGCCTTCACCCTCTCCGCGCATGCCCAGGCGCCTGGCCGCATCAAGCGCACCGTTCCCGACACGGAACGCGGAGGCTACTTCGCGTATCCCTATGGGAATCAATGGGATCGCCTCGGCGCCGACTTCGGCCGGACCAACCTCAGCTTCAGCCTCATGCCCGCCGCCGCCGTGAAAGGTCTGCACGGGCGGCTCCAGCACTTTAACTCCAGCGATGACGGCAATGGCTTCTCCTACTTTCCGTGGGCGGAATTTCTTGTCTACGACGCCGATGAAGTGGGCCAGGGCCGCCCGTCGCTGCTCTGCTCGGCGACTTATCAGGGGAAAAAGCGTCCGCTTTACTTCAGCTACGGCTCATTCGATTCGCAGATTGCCTTCCAGCCGATGAATGTGCGCGACGAGCGCTTCATCAAGTTCTGGATCAAGAACTACGCGCGCAACATCCTATCGAAGAGCTACTACCAGAATTGGTGGGTCGGCTGCGACAATGGCACCTTCCGCAAGGAAAACTACGGCGTCCTCAACGACTCCGGCAGCTACATTCAGAACGTCCCGTGGGATTCCCCCTATCCGCAGACCGAGTCCGAGTGGGTCAGCGCGAATATCTTCATGCTCCGCCGCATCACGGAATGGGCGCCCAACATTTCCATCGCCACCAATGACGTCGGCCTGAGCGACAGCCAGGCGTATCGGATGCCGGAGTTCATGCCCTACGTCGATGGCGTCATCCGCGAGACCTTCTGGTATCACGAAGACGGCGGCAGCGACTGGTGGCGCACCGACTTCTACAATGCACTGTCCGAGGATTACTTCCGCGGCACGCTGGGCAAGATGGAGATCTTCGAAATGAAGCTCGAATCCTACGACACCACCCGCATTCGCCGCTCCTACCTCTCCTACCTGATCTTCGGCGGCGAAAACTTCTTCTTCGGTCCCAAAGACTCCTCGTCCCGCGAACTCGACCCCGGCCTCTGGGCCGACCTGCGCAACCGGCTCGGCAAAGCCACCGGCGGCTGGCAAAGCAGCCAGGAATCCGGCCGCAGCGCGGGCCACCGGATCTACTGGCGGGAATGTGAAGGCGGCATTGCTTACCTCAACTGGACCGGCACTTACAAGACCGTCTCCCTCCCGGGCGGGCGGACTTACTACAACCGCAACGGCAGCCAGATCACCAGCCTCTCGCTGGGCGACATGGAAGGCGACTACGTGCAATTTTCACCCACCGCGCGAGTCTCCTGGCCTTCGATCAACCCGCGCTTTGCCGGCCCCGTCGCCGGTCCGGTGACGGTGAAGCTGGACATCGACCCCGCATTCGGCACCGGCGCGACCATCCGCTACACCACGGATGGCTCGGAACCGACCGTGTACTCGCCGACTTACGGCGGCAGCATCACGCTCTACAGCAGCGCCACGGTGAAGGCTCGGGCCTACAAGTCGGGGATGCTCGACAGCTTCGTCAATGCGGCGGCCTACACCGTGACGGGCACGCCCGCGGTGGAGTTTCACCTCAGCTCGGATAGTGGCAGCGAGTTCCTTAAGAACGATTTCCCGCTGGTGGCCTTGAGCCACGTCTCGGGGTCCACGGTGCAGGTGAATTACTCGATCTCCGGCGGCTCGGCCACTGCCGGGTCGGACTACACGCACGTCTCCGGCACGCTCGTTTTCCCGCCGGGCGAGCAGCATCGCTTCTTCAAGCTGCCCATCACCAACGACTCCAGTGCGGAGTCTAACGAGACCATCCAGGTGACCCTCTCGAGCCCGGTGAATGCCTATCTTGGCGGAAAGAGAACCTACACTTACACCATCAATGACAACGATGGCGGTAGCGGATCTGCGCCCCCCCCTACGCCAACGCCAACACCGTCGCCATCGCCAACACCAACGGCCACGCCTACACCGACCCCAACACCGACGCCGACGCCGACACCCGGCGGAACCGTGGACTTCAAGAAGATCAATGGCCTCTACGGTGGATTGATCGAACCGCTTGCGCTGAGCTTTCCCCAATCGGGCTGCGTCAGCCTCACCATCAATACGGCGAGAGCATTTAGCGGGAAAGTCGTCGTCGGTGGCGTGAGTAAGTCGGTCACCGGCACCTTCGGCACGAACGGCAGTTACCAGGGCACGGTGCCCGGCACTTCCTTCAGCCTCAACTTGCAGATCGACCCGTCGAACGCGGCCGGCAAGTTCACCGGCTCCCTCACGCAGTCCGGCTCGAAAGTCGCCAACGTCACGGCTCATCGGCGGCCGATTTACTCGGCCTCGAACCCCTGCCCGCGCGCCGGCAACTACACGGTGACCCTCCCCGCCGATCCCTCCCAACCCCAGTCGAGCTACCCGCAAGGCACCGGCTTTGGCCTGATCACGGTCTCGACGACTGGTTCCGTGTGGCTCTCCGGGCTGCTTGGCGATCAGACGGCCATCAGCGCGGGAGCAAACATCTCGATCGATGGGGCGGTGCCGTTTTACACCACCGCGTATGGGGCAAAGGGTGGCATCACCGGCTGGTTCACGCTGTATGGCTCGACGTCATCGAACCAAGTCTCGGGAACCTTGAACTGGTCCAAGCCTGCGACCGGCACGACGATGTATCCACACTCGTTCATCGGCCGGACCGCCCTGGTGGGCTCGGGCTACGTCGCCCCGCCGACCCGCCCGCAGATCCTCACCTCCAGGACCGGCTACGGAAAACTCAGCTACGCGGGCGGCGCGACCAACCCATCGTCGGATATCTTTTATCTGACCGTCTCCTCCTCGAATGTCGTCAAAGCCACCGGCTCCGGCCCCTTCTCGTTTTCCTACGATTCCGCGAAGGGTTTCTTCTCCGGCTACATCTACGACTTCAAGAAGACCTACTATTACCGGGGCGCAGTGCTGCAAAAGCAGAACTACGGCGCGGGCCTCTTCACGGGCAACAACGTGACCGGCAACGTGACCTTCCAGCCGTAACGGGCGCGCCCGGCGTTTCAGAGCCCATTCCCAAGCGCGGCCTCCCTGGGTGCCACCCACCCGGGAGGCCGTTCGCTTGCGATCGCTGCCCGCATGACGCATCGTGCCGCGTCTTCATGAATCGGCCCCTCAAGAACCTGGTCGTCGGCGCCCTCGGGATTTTCTGCACGATCTATCTGCTCAATCCCGCCGCGGGTTGGATCGAGTTCATCCCGGACTTCATCCCCACCATCGGCAATCTCGACGAAGCCGCCGCCGTGCTCATCCTCCTGCGCTGCCTCTCGCACTTCGGCATCGACCTTAGCTTCCTCACTCGCTTTCGGAAGAGTGAAAAGCCCGTCGAACCCGAGGCGCCGCGCCGGGAATCGGGCAAGGGCCGCGAGAAGGTCATCGACGTGTAGCGCGGTGCCGCGGCTTGGCACGCGCCACGCGGCTGCTAGCGTCCGCGCATGTCCGCCGCCCACCTCGACGAACTCCTCGCGCTCCTCCGCTTTCCCAGCATCTCGACCGATCCGGCGCGAAAGCAAGACGTCGCCCGCTGCGCCGAATGGGTGGCTGGCAAGCTCGGCGCCATCGGGTTGATAGCGATGCTGCATCCGACGGCGGGGCATCCCATAGTCGTCGCGCGCAATGCCCGCCAGCCCGGCCGGCGCACGGTGATGATCTACGGCCACTACGACGTGCAGCCCGTCGATGAGCCGGCGCGCGCCGACGGTGAGGCACCCGATCCGAACAAGCATTGGATCACGCCGCCTTTCGAGCCCACGATCCGCGACGGCGTGCTCTATGGACGCGGTTCGGCGGACAACAAAGGCCAGTTCTTCGCCCACGTCTCCGGCATCGCCGACACTCTGCGCGAGCGTGGCGACCTGCCCGTGAATCTCATCCTGCTCCTGGAGGGCGAAGAGGAAATCGGCAGCTCGAATCTCGAACCCTTTCTCGCGGTGCATCGCGACGAGCTGCGTTGCGATCTCATCGCCGTCTCCGATACCGGCATGATCGCGCCCGGTGTGCCCACTTTGACCTACGGTCTGCGCGGCATCGCCGCCCTCGAAGTGCGCGTGACCGGCGCGGCGAGCGATCTGCACTCCGGCATCTACGGCGGCGCGGTGGCAAATCCGGCGACCGCCCTCGCGCGGCTGATCGCCAGCCTGCACGATGCGGAGGGCCGCA
>JBGSYE010000524.1:0-4394 GCA_041751075.1 Chthoniobacteraceae bacterium | reverse complement strand
CGCGCTTCCGCACGAGCCCTCGTCCGATGAAACGCTCGAGCGTCCGCAGTGCCGCGTGATCCTCCGGCGTCACAAAGCTGATCGCGTCGCCGATGGCCAGCGCCCGCCCGGTGCGGCCGATGCGGTGGACGTAATCCTCGGAGTGCATCGGAAAGTCGAAGTTCACGACGTGGGAGATGCCGTCCACGTCGATGCCTCGCGCGGCGATGTCGGTGGCCACGAGCACGCGCACGGCGCCGGACTTGAAGTCGTGCAAGGCCCGCAGGCGCTGATTCTGCGAGCGGTTCGAGTGCAGCGTCCCGGTCTTGATGCCGGTGCTCTCCAGCTTGCGCGCCACCCGATCCGCGCCGTGTTTCGTGCGGGTGAAGACGAGCACGGTATCCAGCGAAGCGTCGCCCAGGAGATGCGCGAGCAGCGCGGGCTTGAGATGCTTCGGCACTTCATAGACGAGCTGCGTCACCGTCTCCGCGGGATTCGAGCGGCGGCCGATCTCGACCGTCTTCGGAGCGCGTTGAAACTCGTGGGTGAGCCGCTGGATCTCCTGCGACATCGTGGCGGAGAAGAGCAGCGTCTGCCGCTTCAAAGGCAGCGCCTTCACGACCTTCCGAATCTGCGGGAGGAAACCCATATCGAGCATCCGATCCGCTTCATCGAGCACGAGGAAGCTCACGCCGGAAAAGTTCGCATAGCGCAACAGATCGAGCAGCCGTCCTGGCGTCGCGATCACGATATCGACCCCGGCTTTCAGCGCCGCGATTTGCGGACGTTCGCCCACGCCGCCGAAGACCGTGGCCATTTGCAGGGGCAAATGTTTCGCGTAAGCGCGCACATTCTCCTCGATCTGCACCACCAGCTCGCGCGTCGGCGCTACGATCAGCGCGCGAGTGCGGCGCGGCGTGCCGTCGCCGAGCATTCCCGCGAGCCGCGCGAGGATCGGCAGGGTGAAGGCCGCGGTCTTGCCGGTGCCGGTCTGCGCGATGCCGATGAGGTCGTGTCCTGCCAGCACCTCCGGGATGGCCGCGGTCTGGATGGGTGTGGGCTCCGTGTAACCGGCTTCCTGGATAGCTTGAAAAATACGGTCCCCTAGACCGAGCGTGCGAAATGGCATAGCCGGCCACTATGGAGGCGCGCCGACGAATGGCACGCACGATTGTCGCGGCGACCCGGGCGTCTTCACCGGCCGCAGCGCCGGCTCACTCCACGGGCTCTGCTACCGTCGCAGTTCCGCAAGCATCGCGAGGAGATGGTCGGCGATGATGACGGACGCGTCCTCCTGCACGTAGTTCGTGCCGAGCCAGGTCTCGTAGCCGCCGAGTCGGTGCTGCTCCGGCGTGGGCAGGTAGCCGTGGCGGGCGTTGGCGAGGCCGATCACCATGGTCCGCGGAAACGGACTGCGCTTCTTCAGATCGAGCCCGATCTCGACGAACGACTCGAAGGGAATGCCGCACACCGCGAGGTCGCCGATGCGGATCGCCTGGAGGATCACCGCGATCGTCTCTTCCGTCCGCTCCGCGGCGCTGACCGCGCGGTTCGCGTAGTTCTCCGCGAGGCGGGGGAGCTTTTCTTTGGCCGCCGGGTCTTTGACGGCGAGCACCGCATTCGCTTCGGCGACCTGCTCTGCGGAGGGCTTGCGGTATTTCAAAACGATCTCCCGCTGGACCATCCCGAGCACCGGGGCGGCATCGTGTTTCTCTATCATTCGCAGCGCGAACCACGCAGCGTCCGCAGCCTTCTGCGCCACGATGCGGATTTGCTCGAAGGGCTCGCGCGGCGGACGCGTGACGGTGAAGGGGATGTTATTGATGTCGCCGGAGGTGCCGTTCGACATCATCGCGACGAAACTTTCATCCCCCCGCACGCGCGACGGCATCACGCGCGCAAATTCCCCGAAGTAGTCCGCGGACATCAGCCCCTTCGGCGCGCCGCCGACGTAGTGCAGCGAGTAGTTTGCGAAAAGCGCGAGCGGCTTGCGTTTCGCATCCTGCACCGAGATCACTGTGATGTCCGGGTCGGTCGGTCCGGCGGGGCGATCCAGCGTCTCGGGATTGGTGCCGGGATTCATCTTCACCTGGTCGAGTTTGCCGTAAGGATTCAGCGGCATCCGGCCCGGCTTGAGAAACCAGCGGCGGTTGAAGACTTCATCGGGCAGCGGATGCGCCGCCGCCCCAACGGACGCAGGACGCAGCGAGGCGTGCGCGCGGACGATGGACTGCGCGATGCCAGCGACGAGCTGCTGCCGATACGCGAAGCCATTCGCATCGCTCTCGCGCGCATTCGACGACGGGCCGCTGTGCGTGTGGGTGGAGGCGATGAGCATCCGATCCACCGGGATGCCGGTGCGCTCCGAGGCGATGGCTTTTGCTTCTGCGGTCGTCTCGCTGGCGAGCCCGAGATTATCCACCACGACCATCGCGAGTTTGGTCTTCCCGTCGTCGAAGACCAGCGCTCGGGAGTGCAGCGCGTCGTGCGCGCCCGATGCCGGATTGACGCTGAAGCCGCCGGGCATATTGAGCGGGAAAAGTTTCGGCGTGATGTCTTCGGCAGCGGCGCCGGCGCGGAGTGCTGGCGCGGGCTTCCCGGGATCGGCGGCATGGAGCGCCACGAGTGCTGTGCCGACGAGGGCGAGGGCGGCGATGCGTCTCAAGGCGCGAGGATGGCGGAGGACGGGGAGGGGATTCATGGGATTGTTGTTGCCGGGCGTCACTGCTTTGCGGTGGCTCGCGCGCGGATCAGCGGTGCGAGGAAGGCGGCGGTCTCGCTCGCGATCACAGGATAACCCGCGAGATTTGGATGCCGGTCGCCGCACTCTTTCCGCTACCGGTTCGTGGCGCGCGAGGAGTTCGAGCTCGCGTGACTGGCTCCGCCTTGCGCGCGCTGGCTCCGGAGCTCGCGGAGCTCGCGGAAGCTCACCAGCCTGCGCCCGTGCTCGTCCCACAGGTGGCAGGAGATCGACTGGAAGCTGCTGCGGAAGCTCAGGGACTTCACCTGCTGAAAGACGGGATGCGACTTGTGGCAGCGCTCCAGATTGTAGTTCGGGATGCGCGGGCTGAGGTGATGGATGTGGTGGAAGCCGATATTGCCCGTGAACCACTGGAGGATGCGTGGCAGGTGAAAGTAGGAACTGCCCTGCAACGCGGCGGCGGCGTAGTCCCACTCCGCGCCGCGATCCCAATAGGCGCCGTCGAACTGATGCTGCACATAAAACATCCACACCCCGATGGCGCCGCCGACCATGGAGATGGTGAGCTGGATCACGAGGTAGGCCTGCCAGCCGAAGATCCAGCACATCGTGCCGACCATCGCGGCGATGGCCACATTCATGCCCCACACCGAGCGCCGCTCCCGCGCGTTCGCTTTCGCCGAAGGCCATCGCTCGCGGACGATGAAGAGCAGCACCGGTGCGATGCCCAGGAGGAAGATCGGATGGCGCGACCCGCGGTAGAGCAGTCGCCGCCAGCGCGGGGAGGCGAGGTATTCCTCCACGGTCAGGGTCCAGACATCGCCGGTGCCGCGCCGGTCGAGATCGCCGGAGCTGGCATGATGCAGAGCGTGCTCCCAGCGCCAGTGATGGTAGGGAGTGAAGTTCAGCATCCCGGTGAGGAAGCCGACGACGTCGTTGGCCCAGCGGGCTTTGAAGAAGGAGCCGTGGCCGCAGTCGTGGAAGATGATAAAGGCGCGGACGAGCACGCCGCCATTGAGCACCGCGAGCGGCAGCGTGAGCCACCAGGAGATCGAGAGGCTCCAGTACATGAGCACCCACAGCAGGGCGTAGGTGCCGAGAGTGTTGACGAGCTGCCACGTCGCGCGCGCCGGCGAGGGCTTCTGAAAGTTCCGAACGATCGCCTTCCAATCGAAGGCGCCTGGGGGGGAGTGGACGGCCGAAGCCGATTCTGGAGTCATGGGGAAATGTCGCGGGCCATCGCGCGGAGCGACGGGATCCGAAAGTGGACGCACCCGGCGCCGCCCGCAGCGCGAGGCTGCTACCGCACGGGAGGACGGGTGTGCTGGCCTGCGGCGAATTTCGCGTTCAACTCGCCCGCGGTCTCCAGGAAAGTGACAAGCGCCGCCGGCACTCCGCGATACTCCTTGCCGACCTTCTTCACGATGCCCGCCTGTACGAGATTCTGGAGCTTTTCGTAGGCGCGCAGGCGCAGCATTTCCTCGCCGCCGGAGGCCGCGTTGCGTGCTTTGAGGTTGGCGTGGACCATCGTAAAGAGTGCTTTGAACTCGATGGAGATTTTCTCGGAGAGGATCGACGCGAGCTCTTCAGCGACGCGATCCGGGCCCCGACGTGAGAAGCCGTAGGTCGTTTTGATCCTCCCACTATCGTCGGGATCGCACACATAGCGACATCTCCTTTCGATTCATTTTCCAGAATTCCGGGAATGCGGCGC
>JBGSYE010000523.1:0-17301 GCA_041751075.1 Chthoniobacteraceae bacterium | reverse complement strand
CGTGCGCGCCGGGCGCTGCGAGCCGCGCGGCGCCGGGGGCACGCCGCTCGCGATCTCGCACAGTCTGTACAATAACGTGCGCATCTTCCTCGGCCGGAAATTTGGCGACACCAAGGGTTCGCTGGTGAGCAAGGCCTTCTCGCGATTCATGGAAGGCAGCGATCCCACGGAGTTCACATGGGCGGACAAGCTCGGTTTCATCGCGGAGGGTATCGCCAGCGGACAGATCTTCGAGCTCGCCAAGCCGGCGAATGCTTCGCTCTGGAAACAGTTCGCCGCGACCCTCCAGCAGAGCGACGTGAAGCGGCTGCTCGCCGAGCAGACGAGGGGGATCGCCGAGCCGGAGCGGCGTGCATTTGTGATCGCGAATTTCTTCGCCAATCGGCTGGCGTTCCGTTTCTTCACGATGTTTGTGAAGCAGCTCTCCGGCGGCAACATCATCGAGGCGGTGCGGGAGCTGAGCGTGATGCTTCCGATCCTCGCGACGCTTTCGCCTTATCTCTACGCCTTCAAGACGCAGACGCCGGATCGCCGCTGGCTCGGGGAAGTGGCGGAGGCTTTCACCGGACAGCGACCGGCGGTGCTGGAGAATCGCAAACGCGCCTGGTTCACCGACACGCTCGAGGATGTGAATGGCGTCGCGACGACGATCCGCAAGCTCACCGCGGCGACGGTCGCCGCGGGTGGCGATCTCACGGTGGTGACCTCGCGAGCGAGCGTGAGCATCACCGGCATCCCGATCAAGAACTTCGCCCCCATCGGTGAGTTCGAGCTGCCGGAGTACGAGCTGCAGAAGCTCAGCTTTCCGCCCATCCTGGAGATGATCGACTACATCCAGCGCGAGGGTTTCACCGAACTCATCATCTCCACGCCCGGGCCCGTGGGCCTCACCGCGCTGCTAGCCGGCAGAATGCTCGGGCTGCGCACCAGCGGCATCTACCATACGGACTTTCCGCAATACATCCGCATCCTCACCGACGACACCTTCCTCGAGACACTGACGTGGAATTTCATGAAGTGGTTCTACGACTCGCTCGACCGGCTCTACGTGAACAGCGAAGGCTACCGCCGCGCGTGGATCGAGCGCGGCATCGCCGCGGAGAAAATCGCCATCCTCCCGCGCGGGCTCGACACCGCCCTCTTCCATCCATCGCGGCGCGATCCGGAGTTTTGGGTGAAACGTGGCGCGCCCCGCGGGGCGACGGTGCTGCTCTACGTCGGCCGCATCTCAAAGGAGAAAGACCTCGACGTGCTCGTGAGCGCGTGGAGCCGCATGGAAGAAGTTTCCAATCTCCAATCTGCAATCCCCAATTTTCAATCTTCCATCGCCTCGATGCCGGGTACAGCGGGGGAATTGGAAGTTGAAGATTGGAAATCGAAGATTGGAAATTGCCGCCTCGCCTTCGTCGGCGACGGCCCCTACCTCCCCGAACTCCGCGCCCTCCTCCCCGGCGCAATCTTCACCGGCTACCTCGCCGGCCTCGATCTCGCTCGTGCCTACGCCTCGGCCGACGTATTCCTCTTTCCCAGCACCACTGACACCTTCGGCAACGTCATCCTCGAAGCGCTCGCCAGCGGCCTGCCGTGTGTGGTTTCGGATCAAGGCGGGCCGAAGGACTTGATCGAACACGGCGTCACGGGCTTCATCACCCGGGCGCTGGATGTGGAAGACTTCAGCACGCACTGGGCCCGACTGGCGGGGGATGCCGACCTCCGCGAGTCGATGAGCGCCGAAGCGCACCGCGCGGTGCAAGACCGTGATTGGGCGGAAGCGGGGCGAAGATTTTGGGCCGCGCCGACGGTATAGGGTCCAGACGGTGGCGCACAGGTGTAGGACGATTCCTACACAAGAAACATTGACGCGTTTCTCCGTTTTTGATGTTTTCTCCCCACAGCCCGCTACCACACCCGGAAGCTCTCCAAACCAAAAACACCGAAACCAACTCCATCCGATGAAAAAAATCCTCTCCGCATCCATCGCAGCTGCCACGCTCGCCTTGGTCGTCACGCCGCCCGAAGCCGAGGCCGCGATTGCCTATTCCGTGGACAACGCACTGAACCTCCTCCGTTACGACACCTCCACGCCGGGCGTGGTGACGAATGTCGGAAGCTTCTCCGGAGCGGTGACGACGATCGATAGCATCGATTTCCGCCCAGCCAACGGCCTGCTCTATGGCTATTCGTTTGCCGCGAATGCAGTGGTCACGATCAATGTGAATAACGCCTTCACCAGTCTGGCGACGAATCCAAGCACGGCATCGAACACCTTTGACTTGGGAATCGACTTCAATCCCGCCGCGGATCGGCTTCGACTGGTGAACGTCAACGATCAGAATCTGCGCATCAATGTGGATGTCGGTGGGGCGAATACGATCGTCGATGGCACACTGGTTTACGCTGCAGCTGATCCGTTCTTCGGCATCAGCCCCACGATCAACGAAGCTGCGTACACCAACAACGTCGCAAATGCGGGCAGCACGCAACTCTACTACGTCGATTACGGTCTCGGCAACCTCGTGACCACGGCGGCTGCCAACGGAGGCGTCCTCAACACCGTCGGTTCGCTCGGAATTGGTCCGATCACCTCCTTTACCGGGTTCGATATTGTCACCGATCCCTTCACCGGGACAAACAGCGCCTTTGCCGTCCTCGATACGAACACAGTGTTCGGTGGCTTGTATTCGATCAATCTCGGCACAGGTGCTGCGAGTTTCATTGGTCAGGTCGATGGGACGGGTGTCAACAGCCTCGCCATCACCCCCACTGCCGTGCCGGAACCCGGCAGCGCCCTGGCTGGTGTGATCGCCCTCGGTGCCTGCATCGCTGGTCGCCGCCGTCGTCAGGCGCAGGCCTGATCGGCCTTTTTTCATCGTCCCCCCTCCCCCAAAAACGGGCGGGAGCCGCAAGGCTCCCGCCCGTTTTCATTTTTTGTGAGGCGGAATGCAGTGCGCCCTTTTTCTTTCGCATTGTCGCTGCGAACCTCAGCCACCTTTTCACCGTGCCGCTCATCCCGCCAGAGACCGTCGAACAGATCAATGCCGCGAATGATATCGTCGAGGTAATCGGCGGATACATTCAGCTCAAGCGTGCGGGGGCAGTGTGGAAGGCGAACTGTCCATTCCACAACGAGCGCACACCGTCTTTCACCGTGAATCCGCAGCGGCAGATTTATAAGTGCTTTGGTTGCGGGGTGGGCGGGAGCGTCATCCGGTTTGTGATGAGCTACGAGAATCTCGATTTCGTAGCGGCGGCGCGGAAGCTGGCGGAGCGCGCGGGTATTCAGATGGTCGAGACGGAGATGAGCCCGGAGGATCAGGCACGTTACGGGATGCGCAAGCGGCTGCTCACGCTGCACCTCGATGCGGCGGATTTTTTCCATCGGCAGCTCATGAAGATGTCGTCCGCGCAGATCGCACGCGATTATCTCAAGACGCGTGGCATTTCCGGCGAAGTCGCAAAGTCGTGGCGGCTCGGCTACGCGCCGGAGGAGTGGGATGCGATGGCGGTTTTTGCTCACGAGCGCGGCTACACGGAGGGGGAACTCGTCGCGAGCGGACTGGTGAAGCTGCGCGACGAGGAGCGGCCGGACGGCGCGTTTTACGACCGCTTCCGTGGACGGGTGATGTTCCCGATCTGCAATGACAACGGGGAAGTCATCGCCTTCAGCGGGCGGGTACTGGAGAAGGATGCGCAGGCCGCGAAGTACGTGAATTCGCCGGAGACGATCCTCTTCACCAAAGGCGCGGTGCTCTTCGGACTGCACAAATCGAAGCGGGCGGTGATCGACAAAGGCTCTGCGATCGTCTGCGAGGGGCAGCTCGACCTCATCACGGCCTTCGAGGCGGGCATTCACAACGTCGTCGCGCCGCAAGGCACTGCCTTCACGGAGAAGCAGGCGCGGAAGATCAAGCAATGCTGCGAGGAGGTGGTGCTCTGCTTTGACGCCGATGCAGCGGGGCAAAAGGCTGCCGAGCGCTCGCTTCCGGCGCTCCTCGCGGCGGGGCTGGCCGTGCGTGTCGCAACGATGCCACCGGCCGAGGATCCGGATTCATTGATCCGCGGAAAGGGTGTGGAAGCGTACTCTTCGCGCGTCGCTGCCGCGAAGGACTTCTTCGACTTCCAGATGGACAGCCTGGCGGCGGGCACGGACTTCGCGACGCCGCGCGGACGGATGCTCGCCGCGCGCAAGATGGCGGAGTCCATCAGCCGCATCTCCGATCCGGTCCTGCGCGAGACGGTGATGAATCGGGTGACGATGCGCCTGGAGTTGTCCGTCACGGAGTTTGTGAAGCTGCTCAAGCAGCCCAGCGCGACGCCGGCGCGGGACGAACCCGGAGACGAAGCGTTCACCGAACCCGTGAAACTCGACCCCACGATGCGCCTGCTTGCGCTCATCGCGCTGCACGACGAAGACGGGCGGCATTGGATTCTGGAGGAGCCGTGGCGGGAATTCCTCGCCCAGGAACCGGACGCGGAGCTGGTGGTGAAGCTCCTCGAATTCCCGCTCCGTGTCGGAGACCCCGCTTCGAGCGGCACACTGCTCGCAGCGCTGGACGCCGCGGAAGCGGCGATGGTCTCCGGGCTGCTGGTGGAGCGCCCCCCTTCGCACGCGATGGCGATCGCGCATGATTGCTGGCACGAGATCGAACGGCGGAAAATCCGCCGCCGTATCGAGGCGTTAAAATCCCGACAACGTGCTCACGATCTGGACTTTGAGGAGGTGGCGAAATTGCACGAAGAAATCCTTGCTTTGCAAAAACGACTCTCTGATATTGCGCGGCCTTTTTCCCCGCCGCTTTAGACTCTCCACAGTGTCGAGGTTGGCGGGGATACTCTTCTTCACCAACCACTCGGGTATGTCCAAGATCGCCAAAAAATCTTCCGCGAAATCCTCCAAAACCAGCCACCAGAAGAACCTGCCGAGTCCCAGGAAGAGCCCTCCGAAAGAACATCACAAGATCAAGCCCATCGCGACGAAGAACGCCGCCAGGGAGAAGAAGCCGGAGAAGGTGGAGATGGTCGCCCATGGCAGGAATGGCGGACATGCGGTGAAGCCTGCGGTGGGGGAGAAGCCCGGGAAATCGGTGAAGGCGCCCAGGGGGGGCAAGGCGATCGCACCGGCGTCCACGCCGATCAGCGTGATCGATCAGCCCGATGTGCAGGAAAAGCTGCGGGAACTCATCAAGCTCGCCAAGGAGCAGGGTTACCTCACTTACGACGACCTCAACGAAGCTCTGCCCGACAACGTCAACGATCCGGACGAGATGGAGACGATCATGAGCCGACTCCGCGGCATGGAGATCGAGATCATCGATGCGTCGGACGTGGATCGTTTTAAGGACGGCAAGAAGGAGGAGGCCGAGGAGGAAGAGGAGAAGCCGGAGGCCAAGCTAGACATTCTCGACGACCCGGTGCGGATGTATCTGAAGCAGATGGGCCAGGTACCGTTGCTGACCCGCGAGCAGGAAGTGGAGATCTCCAAACGGATCGAAGAGGCCGAGATCAACGTGCAGAAGCACATCAACCGTTTCGGCTTCATCGCCCGCGCCTACCTCGACCTCGCGCAAAAGCTCATCGAAGGCCGCGAGCGTTTTGACCGCGTGATCCTCGACAAGAAGATCGAGAGCCGCGAGCGCTACATGAAGACGCTGCCCCGGCAGATGCAGCAGCTTCAGCATGCCGCCGAGAATTGCGCCTCGACCTATCGCAATTTCGTCGCGCACGGCGGGAAGAATCACGAGACGAAATCCTACGCCGACTTTGAGAAAACCCACGCCTCCATCCAGCGTCTTTACCCGAAGTTCTTCTTCAAGCAGAAGGTCACGGAGGAGTTCGTGCATCTCGCGGATGAAGCGCATCGGCAGTTGGTGCTGTGGCAGAATGAACTCGCGAAACCGAAGAAACAGCAGACCCGCGCGCACGGCCACCAGCCCATCGACTACGCCGCCAAAATCAAGGATCAGACGCTGCGGATGTGGATGGGGCCGGAGGATTTCCTCGCCGAGTACGCGGAGCTCAAGATGTGGTTGAAGAAGGCGCTCAAGGCAAAGACCGAGATGGTCGAGGCCAACCTGCGGCTCGTCATTTCCATCGCGAAAAAGTACACGAATCGCGGCCTCTCTTTCCTCGATCTCATTCAGGAGGGAAACATGGGTCTGATGAAGGCGGTCGAGAAATTCGAGTATCGCCGAGGTTACAAATTCTCGACCTACGCCACGTGGTGGATTCGCCAGGCCATCACCCGTTCGATCGCCGACCAGGCGCGGACCATTCGCATCCCGGTCCACATGATCGAGACGATCAACAAGCTGATGCGAGTGCAGAAGCAGCTCGTGCAGGACTACGGACGCGAGCCCACCCCGGAGGAGGTCGCCGACGAAATCCAGCTCCCCGTCGAGCGGGTGCGCGCGGTGCTCAAGATGGCCCAGCAGCCGATCTCGCTGCAATCGCCCGTCGGCGAGAGCGACGATACCAGCTTCGGCGACTTCATCCCCGACGTCTCCGCGGAAGACCCGAGCGACGTCACGGCGATCATGCTCCTGAAGGAGAAGATCCGGGACGTGCTGGACACCCTCACCGAGCGGGAGCGTCAGGTGCTCGAACAGCGGTTCGGCTTGGTGGACGGCTACAGCCGCACCCTGGAGGAGGTGGGCCGGCAGTTCCGCGTCACCCGCGAACGCATCCGCCAGATCGAAGCCAAGGCCCTGCGCAAGATGCGTCACCCGACCCGTATCCGGCAACTCGAGGGATTTCTCGAGGCGCAACAGGCGTAATCGCTCCCCGCGGCGTTTGGATCAGGTTGGGCGCAACTTTCTGCGCGCCCGTGCGTTTTGCTCCATGCCATGAATCACGACGAACGCGACAACCTCTGGGAATTACTCGGCCGCGCCCGGCCGGCGGAAGTGTCCCCATTTTTCTCTCGCAATGTCCTCCGGGCCATTCGCGAAGCGCAACCGGCATCGTCCCGCGTCGTGACTTGGCTGATGCGCCGCTGGCCGCTCGTGGCGGCTGCGGCTTGCGCTTTGGTCTTTGCGGGAATCGCCTTGATGCCGCAGCCCGAACCGGTCGATTCCGTCGATGTTCTGGCGGAATACGTCAGCGCGAGCCCGGATTACGCGGTGATCGGAAATCTCGACGAGTTGCTGGCTACCGAGCAGAGTTCCGTATGGTTGAATCATTCCGTCGATTGATCGCTGCCGCGACACTCGCCAGTGTCGCGGTCGGTTTTGCTGGCAGCGTCGCTGTGGGTGGAGAAAACACGGGCGCCGGTCTTTCCCGCTTTTGGAATAGAGCTTCGACGCCGGAGCCCCTTGGAGGCGATCAGTCGCCACAGATGGAGAATGTGCGGAAGGCGATCGAGGGACTCTCGCCTGAGCAAAGGAAGCGATTTGGGGAAAACCTGATGCGCTGGTCGAATCTCTCGCCGGAGGAAAAGAAGGCGCTCCGCGAGCGCGAAGCTGTGCGTCAGAAGTACATGGAACAGGAAGTGGCCGCGGCGATCACCGCCTCGGGCCTTCGCCTCGAGGGCGAGCGGCGTGTGCAATTTGTGAAGCGCTTCAGCGAAGAACGCCGCAAGATCGAGGAGCAGTTGCGCCAGGAAATGATGGAGAAGCGCAAGCCGATGGTCCGCGAACTCATCGGCAAGTTGAAGGCCGAGTTCTCCGACTCGAAGCCGTAGCGTCGCAGGCGGTTCGCGCTGTCGGAGGCGTCGCGGGAAAAACGGCTCGCCTTTGTTTTCCCCCTCGCGTCTTGCTATCCGGTCTTCCGTGCGGGGGTTCCGATGCGCCTCCGGCGGACCACGCCATCCATTGCCCATGACTAAATCCAAGTCTTCCAAACCGCTCAGTCGGAATATCCATCTCCTCCGCTGGGTGAAAAAGATGGCCGCGCTCTGCAAGCCCGTCCGCATTCACTGGGTCGATGGATCGAAGGCCGAGAACGATACTCTGTGCGACGAGATGGTCGCCGCCGGCACTTTGACCCGCCTGAATCAGAAGAAGTGGCCCGGCTGTTTCCTCGCGCGATCCGACGTGAGCGACGTCGCGCGCGTCGAAGATCGCACCTTCATCTGCAGCTACTCGAAGGAAGGCGCCGGGCCGACCAACAATTGGGTGAATCCCTTCGAGATGAAGAAGACGCTCCGCGGTCTCTTCAGTGGCTGCATGAAGGGACGCACCATGTACGTGCTGGCCTTCAGCATGGGACCCCTCGATTCGCCGATGGCGCAGATCGGCGTGCAACTGACCGACTCCCCCTACGTCGTCGTAAATATGCGCATCATGGCGCGCATCGGAGCGAAGGTCTTCAAGCTCATCGACGAGTCCAACAAACGCGTCGTGCCCTGCATGCACTCCGTCGGTGCGCCGTTGAAGAAAGGGGCCAAGGACGTGCCGTGGCCGTGCAACAAGGAGAAGTACATCGTTCACTTCCCCGAGACGCGGGAGATCTGGAGCTACGGCTCCGGCTACGGCGGCAATGCGCTGCTCGGGAAAAAGTGTTTCGCGCTGCGCATCGCTTCCGCCATGGCGCGCGACGAAGGCTGGATGGCCGAGCACATGCTCATCCTCGGGGTAGAGAATCCCGAGGGCGAAAAGACCTACGTCGCCGCAGCCTTTCCGAGCGCGTGTGGAAAGACCAATTTCGCCATGCTCGTACCGCCGAAACATTTCTCGAAACAGGGCTGGAAGGTGTGGACCGTGGGCGACGACATCGCGTGGATCAAACCCGGCGCGGATGGCCGCCTGCACGCGATCAATCCCGAGGCCGGATTCTTCGGCGTCGCGCCAGGCACCAGCGATCAGACGAATCCGAACGCGATGGCCTCGCTGCGGAAAAATACGATCTTCACCAATGTCGCGCTCACGCCCGATGGGGGCGTCTGGTGGGAAGGCATGACGGAAAAGCCGCCCGCACGAGCGATCGACTGGCAGGGGCACGAATGGACGCCGGGCAATGGGAGCAAAGCCGCGCACCCGAATTCGCGCTTCACCGCGCCCGCCTCACAGTGC
Source organism: Chthoniobacteraceae bacterium (assembly GCA_041751075.1). Lineage (GTDB taxonomy): Bacteria > Verrucomicrobiota > Verrucomicrobiia > Chthoniobacterales > Chthoniobacteraceae > JANNXQ01. The sequence continues at coordinate 8,293 of JBGSYE010000523.1, read as the reverse complement.
CCGACCATCGACCCCGCCTGGGAAAAGCCCGAGGGCGTGCCGATCAGCGCGATCATCTTTGGCGGACGCCGGGCCACGACGATGCCGCTCGTCTATCAGGCCTTCAATTGGAGCACCGGGGTCTATATCGGCGCCACCATGGGCAGCGAGATGACCGCCGCCGCCGCCGGCACCGTAGGCAAGGTGCGCCGCGACCCGATGGCCATGCTGCCCTTCTGCGGCTACAACATGGGCGATTACTTCCGCCACTGGATCTCGATGCAGCGGACGCTCACCGAGACGCCGCGCATCTTTCACGTGAACTGGTTCCGCAAAGGCGCCGACGGCAAATTCCTGTGGCCCGGCTTCAGCGAAAACATGCGTGTCCTCAAGTGGATCGTGGATCGCGCCAACGGTCGCGCACTCGGCAAGGAAACCCCCATCGGCTGGGTGCCGCATTATGCCGACATCGACTGGACCGGGCTCGATTTTGCTGAGGAAAAGTTCGAGGAACTCCAGCACTTCGATCGCGCGGCATGGCGCGAAGAGATCATGTTTCACGAGGAGCTTTTCCTCGATCTGCACACGCACCTCCCGAAGGAAATGATCTACGAACGGGAACTGCTAATCTGCCGGATGTGAACAGGAAGTGATTCTCGCTCCTCGTTACTTGCTCGGCGGCGAAACCTCGCGGACGAGCGCGCCGTTGCTTTCGCTGAGGACGAGGATGGCGAGTTTCTCGACGTTGATCAGTTCATTCGGGCGGAGCATCTGGTAATCGAGTCCGCCGCTGGCCGGCGCGGCGTGGGGCCCGGGCGTCGGGCGCGCGGTGTCGCTGCTGTTCAGGCTCGCGTAGTCGAAGCGCCCGGGGAGATCCGTGTATCCATCCTTGAAGAAACGCACGGTGCCGCCGCGGAGGCGGGCGTACACTTTCACGTAGGAGCGGCTCACCGGCTTGTCCGTCGCGGAGTCGCGCACGTCGAGGCGGCCGTAGTTTTCGGCGAGCGTGAGCTTCAGCGTGTTGGCGTGATACGCCTGCGCCTTGCGCTGGCCGGCGGCGACGATTTCGACGAGCACATTCGCCCGCGAGAAGTCGGCGGGCAGCGGAATGTCGAGCGTGTCGCGTCCGGCGGGCAGGGCTTGCGTTGCGGATTGGTTCGGCTTGATGACGGCGAAGCGGCTCGCGGCCTGCGAGACGAAGGGGCTCGAGCTGAAGGAAAACTCGGGGTCCATCAGGTAGTAGTTGATCGCGACTTCGCCGAGGTTCTTCCACGTCAGCGCGATGGTCCGGTTCTCGACTTTGAAGTCGAAGGCCGGCTCGGTGGCGGTGAGTTCGGCCTGCTGCTTATCGCGGTTCGGCTGATCGTCGCCGGGACGCGTCACAGCCTTGCCTTCGATTTCGTCAAGCTGCGCCGTGACTTCGGCGAAGAGCTTGCGCCAGCGATCCACGGGATGATTCGCATGCTGCGCGGCGATGCCGCGGGCCTCGGTGAGCTGCGCTTCGTAGAAGGCGGCGTAGCATTGCAAGTAGTCGAGCTGGATTCGCGTTGGAAGTAGTTCGCCTTCGACGGTCTGCAGGCGGGCGAGCCCTTCCTCCACGCGATCTTGGAGGAAGAGGTAGTAGGTCACGCTCAGTCGATCCATTTGGTCGAGCTCCGGCTTGTGCGCGAGGATGCCCATCAGCGACTGATACTGCGCTCGGAAGACGGGGTTCGCGATCTGATGCTCCGCGCCGAGGCGATGCGCGCGCTGGTTCACGAGCGGGGAGTACTCGAGATGCTCATAGGCGCGGCGTTCGATCGGGTCGATCTGCACGAGCTTCGCCTCGAGCCACGGGCCGCATTGCGCGAGGAAGTCGTCGCGGTGTCGCAGCCACTCGCGCAGGGTCGGCACATGGTTGTGGACGATGCCGTAGCGGTAGATCGGTTCGCTGTAGGTGTGCCGATTTTCGAGCAGCGCGATCAGCTTGCGGAAGAAGTCCACGCTCTGCCGGGCGCGCCACGCGACGCGTTCGAGATTGAGCCGTTCGATGTTGTTCTGTTCGAGGAAGGCGAAGACCTCCGGCTCCGTGCCGTATTGCGAGACGTAGTCCCACGACGCCTTGTCGAACTGCGTGAGCCTCGGGACGACATTGAAGGCAAACGTTTTCGCCGCGCCGACGGTCTGCTCGGCGCGCGAGACATGCACCGGGTAATGCGCGAACTTCTCGTCCTCTTTCGTAGCGCCGGGAAAGTAAAAGAAGTACTCGAAGGTCTGCGTGGTGTAGGGCTCCAGCCGCACGCGCGGGCTCGCCGTAGCCTTGCTGCCGAGCACCGGCAGCGCGCCTTGCGGGATTTGCAGGAGCAGCTCGAGCTTCTGCGGTGACGAGGTCGGATTCGTCACCACGATGTTTGCGCCGTAAGCCGCACCCGCGAGGAATTCTTCGGTGACATACTTGTCGAATTTCTCATTGCCCTCCATCCGGTAGCGGTCGCCGTGGCGGTAGAAATTCTGGCTCACGAGCAGCTCGGTATTCTGCGGCGCGGCGGCCGTGGGTTTGATTTCCTGGTGCCAGGCGATGATCGGTCCGGCAGCAGTGAGCGTGTACGCGCCGCTCTCGCTTTTCGTGGTGTGCTGCGGCGGATCGAAGGGCAGATCGAGCACGGCGAGCGCGAGCATCATCTCCGCGAAGTTGCGGCTGGCCTCGGCGACATTTGCGGAGAGGAAGGGCGCCTTGCCGTCCCACGCCGCGTAGTCGCGCCAGAAGGCATTGATCGGGATGAGCGCGGCGTCCTGTTCGGCGATCGGCAGGTGGTAGTAATTGTTCTCCGCCCATTCCTTCGTCGGCCCGAGCTGGCGGTAATAAGGACGCACCTCGGCGCGCTGGAACTGCACTTCCTCCACGCTGAAGAACTTCGCATCCGCGCGGTCGGCCAGCGCGCCCATTTCCCTGAGTTCGCGATCATCGGTTGGCGCTTCCGCGGGGGCCGCGGCTGGCGCTTCGAGTTCGGGTATTGGCGGCGCGGCGGGAGAGCGCAGCGACCTGGCGGATCCACCCATTCTCCCCGCCGTCGCACCCGGTACGAGCGGTGTCATGGCCAGAGCCTTCCCGAGCCGGACCTGATCGACTTCCCGCTGCGCTTCAACGGCCTTCGCTTTCACGTCGGCAAAACTGCCTTCGCCGCCTTGCAGCGCACGACCGCGGAGCGCGGTCTCGAAGAGCCGGGCCTGCCGGTCGGGATCAGACGGGAGCAGCTCCCACAGCTCCCGCAGATGGCGCGCGGTCGCCTCGCTCTCACCGGGCAGCCGCTGCGCGAGCAGGCAGCGTTCGGCGACATTGAGCCGCGCAAAGCGCCACGGCTCGAGATAGCGCCGCAGGTCGCCGCCGAGCAGGTAGTCGTCCATGAAGGTCTTGTCCTTCTTGTTGCGCAGATACGGCTGGATCACCTCTTTGAAAAACACCGGATCTTTGCGGCTGAGGAAGAAGCTCAACTCGTGGCAGGCGAACCCGGAATACTTCGCGCGCTTCTCGTCGTCCTTCATCTTCGGCCACTCCAGCACCCAGGCGAATTTCGCGAGCGTCGCATCCCCGCTCAGCGTCGTGGAGAGCGAGAAGATGCCGCCGAGCGTGTCGTAGGTCTCCATCTCGGAGGTGAGAATGTCGGCGAGCGTCAGCGTCTGGCCATTCGTCAGCACGGTCACTTCCTTCTTCTCCGAGAAAGGTTTCGTCGGATCGAGATTCCGCACGAGCCGCAGGTCTTCAAACTTCGTCGCCGCTTCCGGCAGCGCGAGCGTCTGCCACACGGCACTGGCGAGATCTTCCGCGTAGATCTGCACATGCTGCCGGTCGCCGAGCGCCTTGCGGTCGATCCGCACCAGACCGTCCTCGTCCGGCACGAGATTGTAGAGCACCGGCGCGGCGTCCGCGAGGAAGTCGAAGTTCGACCCCTGGACGGCTGTGGGAGACGACGGCTGTGGGCGGTGCGCGCCTTCCGCCTCCGCTTTCCGCGTCAGCGACGGACGATCACCCGCCGTCCGCGTGGCGACCTGGCCCGCGGACGTTTCCGTCGCATCCACATCCGTCGAGCGCTTCTCCCACGGATTGAGCAGGAGGCCGGGGCGCGTGAGCATGTTTCCGGGGAAACGCGGCGCGTAGCGGCGATCGAGGATGTAGCGATACTCGTCGCCGATCTCGCGGCCTGCGGCGAAGAGGTTTGGGAGCTTTGCCGGCACCGCGCTCGCAGGGTCGAAGCGCGTGAAATCGCCGAGTCCGTCGAAGAGGCCCTCCCGTGGCACGAAGCGGGTGGCCGCCACATGCACGCGGGTGAAGGCGTTGGCGTTCGCCACTTTCACGGTGATCGCATTCGCGGCGGTGGCGACCGAGACGATCTGCAGCGGAGCAGCGCCGCGGCTTTCCAGGAAACGGTGCGGCGAGAGCAGCCAGCCTTGCACCGGCTTACCGGCGGTGATGCGGAGAGTGAGATCGCGCGGGTCTTCTCCCCGCAGCCGCAGCGAGTAGTCGCCGGGCGCAAGTCCTTTCATTTCGAGAAAGCCCGGCGCCTCACTCAGCGCGGCGCTCACGTCGCGGGTGAAGGTCGCGCCGCGCAGTTCCAGCAGCGATGCGGCCTGTTTTCCGTCGCTGAAAGGGACGCGCACGACTTCCCCAGCGAGCGCATGAATTTCGGACCCCGCCGCGCGCTCCAGGGTGCGCAAATCCCACTCCCCGGTCCGTCCATTCGGCGCCTGCGCATTGACGCTCGCGATGCCGGGCAATTCACCGAGCGCGATGCGAGCGCGCTCGTCGGTGCGCAGCGGGATCGTGAGTGTGTGATCGATGCCGCGATGGCGGAGGCGGAAGACCACCTGCTGATCCGCGATCGGCTCGCCGTTCTTGCCGAGCAGCTCGAAGACGTAGCCGTCTTTTTCAAAGCGGCTGAGGTGCGTGTCATTCGTCGCCTCGGTCATGTCGATGCCATTGATTTGCCAGGAGTCGCCGGCGGAGAGCGTCTGCATCTCGCCGCCTTTGCTCAGCAGATCGATCGTGCCGGAGAGCTCCACGGCAAGCGTGGCGAGGCGATCCGGGACGGTGAGCTTGTGGGTGAAGACTTTCTCCGCGGTGAGCGCGGGCGCTTTGATTTCCTTCGTCGTCGATACGCCGTCGTGCGTGGTCGAAGTGATCGTGAGCTTCGTGTCCTTGAGCAGGTCCAGCGGTAGTTGCGAGCCGCCGATGAGCAGCGCCGTGCGCACCGCGAGCGTGGCCTCGCGGCGGGCGAGCAGTTCCTCACGCTCGACGTGGAATCGGGCATCGAGCCGATACTCCTCTGCGTGGTGCTCGAAGGTGGTGAGCGTGGCGAAATCACCGGCGGCGTCCGCGAGCACGATCTGCTTTGTGCCGGGTTGGGCGGTGAAGGGGATGAGCAACTGGCCAGTGGCCTGCGGTACGAACTTCCGCCCGTCCAGCCACGCCACCGCGTCCTTCATCGGCGCGTAGTTTTCATCCAGCACGGTGACGATGTCGCCCGCGGGGCCGGTCTCCTGGAGCAGATGCCACTGGCCTTTGCGGATCAGCGCGCGGCTGCTTTTGCCGCCGCCGATGAATTCGATCATCCACGCCCCGCGCTGGTCCTTCAGCTCGGGGAAACTGAACGCGCGGCTCGCGCGGCGGAAGGGGCTCGTGCCCGCGGCGTCGTCGAAGGTGTGCGTGCGTTCGGTGTGCGCGACGAGGCCGTCGAGATTGAGGTCGGTGTTGAGTTCGCGCTTATGCGTGAGAAAAAAGTTGAGCGCGTTGATCTCGTAGATTTTCACGATCACCTTCGGCATGTTTTTCAGGAAGACGGTGAGCTTCACCTCCTCGGACCGAGCGATGAAAGGCGCGCTGTCCGGAGCGAAGTCGATGTCCACGCGGTCCTTGAGCGCCTGGAATTGCGCGGGCGTGAGGAGGGATGCCCATTTCTGCGGATCGCCCACGCCTGCGACGATCTTCGCCTCCGCGAAGATCGGTTTGAGCCAGGTGTCGCGCAGCCACTCGGCCCAAGGCTCCCACGCCGGCTCCGCGACTAGCAGGTGCAGCAGGTAGTCTCGGAGGAGCGGCTCGTCGTCCCCGATCGCCGTCGTGCCCGGAAGCGCTTCGCTCACGTCGGCATTGAGATCGACGGCGCTCGCTTCCAGCCGCGGGTGCTCGGCTAACCGCGGATTTATGTAGTGCATGCGACGCGGGAGTTTGAGGTATTCGACGAAGCGCGGCTTGTCGTAGATGCCGCGCGCGCGGTCGTGCTGGAGCCGCCGGTAGAGCACCGCGGCCTTGAGCGAATTGAAGGAGGGCGGAAGGGTCTTCACGTAATTCCACGCCCGGTCGAGCCACGCTTCGCGCTCGACCGGATCGAACGTCACATCCGCATCCGCACCCGGCGCGAGCTTGCGCAGCCGGGTGGAGACGAAGGCTTGCTGCTCGCCGAGCGACGGGATGAGCTTCGCGAGTTCGTCCAGCTGCTCCGGGAGCAGCGCGCGGTGGATGGCAAAGCTTCCGAAGCCGCCGCTCTCCGGCGTGCGCAATTCGTCGGCGACCATCTGCACGAGACCCGGCAGGTCCGGGCGCGACAGCTTGCCGAGCAGAGCGCGCCGTTGCGCCGGACGCAGTGCAACCTTGTCGCGCACGAGTTGTTCGAGCGCCGGTTCCGCGAGCAAGCCGAGATCGTCTGCCTGCAAGGCGATCTTCACGAAAACGTCCCGCGCCACGCGCGCTGGATCGAGCGTGGTCGGGAGATTCGGCTTCTGGTCGCGCGCTTCCTGGACGTGGTTGAACTGCAAGTTCAGCCGCTCGCGCAGGAACTTCAGCGTCGCCTGCGGATCGGCGTCGTAGCCGAGCAGCGCCGCGCGATTTTCGATGATCTTCCGCCGCTCCGAATTTTTGAACCGTGCCGCCCACTGCTCCAGCACCGCGGCGAGTTTCGCCTTCTGTCCCGTATTCTGCCAGTGGAGCGCGTGGAAGAAGTAGTAGTCCTCCGAGCCGGGGATCAGTTCGCCGAGCACCTTCTCGCGATCCGGCGCGAGGGCGAATTTTTCGATGAAGCCGATTTCATTGTCCGCGTGGAGCGGCGATGCGGAGAGGAGCGCGAGCGGGATGAGGAGACGGAGTTTCATTGCGATGGGAGATGGTGCGGGGAGCGCGTGGTGACGATGCGCCCTGGCGCGCAATGGACGCAAAGGAATCGTTCACGCGCGCAGGGGAGCAGCGGGGAGAAGACGGGCGAGCTCGCGCAGTCCTTAGCCGGAACGATGGCCGGCGGCGTTCCGGCTATGGCGCCGGGTATTCCTTGAAGAACTTCACCATCGCCGCCGGTGCGCCCTTGGGAAATTCGTGGCCACCGGGGTGGACGAATTCGATGACGGGAGTGCCAGTCGGCGACTCGAAGAGCGTGCAATGTTCGCCCCACGGTTTTCCCTCGGCGACGCAGCCGTTGAGCTTGCGCAGCTCGTCCATGGTCCGCCGCTGCCATTCGTATTTTACCAGCGGATCCTTTTCTCCGGCGACGTGCAGGACGGGCTTCGGTTTGAGCAAGCCGCGGTTTTGCGAAGCGGCGCTGCCCGACGGAGCCACCGATGCAAAAAGGTCTCCGCGCACGGCCCAGAGCAGATACGTGAAACCGCCGCCATTCGAGTGGCCGGTGACGTGGATGCGCCGTTCATCGACGCGGTATTCCTGCTTCAGCCGCGCGAGCACGGCATCGAAAAACTGGAGGTCGCGATCGCCGTGATCTCCGGCCTTGTGCTGCCAGCCGGATTTCTTTCCCTCGGGATCGGTGAGGCGCCCCGGAGTGTTCACGCCCTGCAGATACACGGAGATCGCTTCCGGCCATTCGCCACTCATTGCAAAGCTGCGCAACGCATTCTGCGCGGTGCCGCCGTGGCCGTGGAAGGCGAAGACGACCGGTGTCGCGATGGTCGTGGCCGTCGCCGGCGCATAGACGAACCCCGTCCGCGCCAGGCCATCGACGGTCATCTCCCAGCCCTGAACACCGGCGGGCAGCCGCGCGATCTGAGCATGGGCGAATGCGGGGGCAAAAAAAACGGCGAGCGCGAGGAATCGGAGTCGGGAGATCATGGGATGAAGGGGAAGAAAGGTCACGGAGATGGCTGCTAAAACGTCAGTTGCGGGCATTGTCTCTTCATCTTCATCCTCGTCCTCATCTTCATCTTACCGGCATCGAACGACGAGGATGAGAATGATGATGATGAGAAAAGCGCCGCTTTTTCGACGCCGTGCGAGACGCGGCTACGGATAGACTCCGGGCAGGGGCAAAGGTTGCGTATCTGCGCTGGCTCCGGCGGCTTCGCG
>JBGSYE010000522.1:0-2582 GCA_041751075.1 Chthoniobacteraceae bacterium | reverse complement strand
GGCATTTTCGCCGCCGGCCTCGCCCTGCGCGAACGCATCTACCGCCTCGGCGGCTTCGCCATCCTCGCGCTCGCCCTCGGACGGCTTTTCGTCATCGACGTCTGGCACTTCGACACGCTCTACCGGATCATCGCCTTCCTGTTGCTGGGCGTGGTGTTACTCGTGTTGAGCTTCATCTATGCCCGCTTCGCCGAGACGATGAAACGCTGGCTGTAATGTTGCTCACCATCACCACGACGCATAAGCCGGCGACCGACCTCGGGCACCTGCTGCGCAAAAATCCCGCGCGCCCGCAGAGCTTCGAGCTGAACTATGGCCAGGCGCATGTCTTTTACCCGGAAGTCTCCGAGGCGCGCTGCACCGCCGCGCTCATGCTGGAGATCGACCCCATCGGTCTCGTGCGAAATCGGCGCGGCCCCGCAGGCGAAGGCCGCACGCTCGATCAGTATGTGAACGACCGCCCCTACGTCGCCTCGTCCTTCCTGAGCGTGGCGATTGCGGAGATTTTCGGCAGCGCGCTCTCGGGCCGGAGTAAAGATCGCCCCGAGCTGGTGGACGCCGCGATTCCCTTGGCCGCGACCATCGCTGTCGTTCCCTGCCGCGCGGGTGAGGCGTTTCTGCGGCGACTGTTCGAGCCGCTCGGCTACGCCGTCACACTCACGTCCTATCCGCTCGACGAGCAATTTCCCGACTGGGGCGCGAGCCCGTATTTCACCGTCACTCTGGAGGGAAATGTCCCACTCCGCACCTTGCTCGCGCACCTTTACGTGCTCCTGCCCGTGCTCGATGGCGACAAGCATTATTGGGTCGGCGACGAGGAGGTCGCCAAACTCTTGCGCCACGGCGAAGGCTGGCTCGCTACGCATCCCGAGCGCGAAGTCATCGCCCGGCGTTACCTGAAACATCGCCGCGATCTGGCCGGCGATGCCTTGCTCCGCCTCGCCGAGGAAGACGACTCCAACCCCGATCTCCGCGCCGAACTCCACCCGCAGGAAGAAGCGCAAATTGAAGCCGCGTTGAGCCTGACCGACCAGCGCCTCTCCGCCGTCGTCGCCGAGTTGAAAAGCTGCGGAGCCCGCCGCGTGCTCGACCTCGGCTGCGGTGAGGGAAAGCTCCTCCGCGCACTGTTCGCCGACCGCGCTTTCGAGGAAATCGCGGGCATGGATGTCTCCCACCGCTCGCTGGAAATCGCCCGCGACCGCCTCCACCTCGACCGCCTGCCACCGGCACAAGCAGAGCGCATCCGCCTCCTACACGGCTCGCTCCTTTCTCGCGACCAGCGCCTCACCGGCTGCGACGCCGCCGCAGTCGTCGAAGGCCTCGAGCACCTCGACCCGCCCCGTCTCGCCGCATTCCAGCGCGTCGTTTTTGAATTCGCCCAGCCAGCCACCGTCGTCATCACCACGCCCAATTCGGAATACAACGTGAAGTGGGAGACACTCCCCGCCGGCCAGTTCCGCCATCAGGACCACCGCTTCGAGTGGAGCCGCGCCGAGTTCCAAAGGTGGGCGAACGACCTCGCGCACCGCTTCGGCTACACCGCCCGCTTCACCCCCATCGGGCCCGAAGACGAGCATGTCGGCTCGCCCACGCAGATGGGAGTTTTCACCCGGTCAGAGACGCAAAAAGACGATCTATAAGATGAAGATTACCATTCCAGAACTGGCGTTGGTTGTCCTCATTGGACCATCGGGCTCCGGCAAATCGACTTTTGCCAAAGCACACTTCAAGGCGACGGAGGTGCTTTCCTCGGACACTTGCCGCGGGCTTGTGAGCGATGATGAAAATAGCCAAGCGGCGACGAACGATGCTTTCGAAGTGTTGCATTTCATCGGCGGGAAACGACTGGCGGCAGCGAAGCTCACAGTCATCGATGCCACCAACGTCCAGCCGGAAGCGCGCCAGCCTCTCGTCGCGCTGGCGCGGGAATATCATTGCCTGCCGGTGGCGATTGTCTTCGATCTGCCGGAGAAAGTTTGTCAGGAGCGGAATCGCGCGAGAACCGATCGCGCCTTCGGCCCGCACGTCATCCGGCGGCAAAGCCAGCAACTCCATCGGTCGCTGCGTAAACTCAAGAAGGAGGGTTTCCGCCACATCTTTGTGCTGTCTTCGCCGGAGGAGGTCGGGGCCGCCAGCGTCGAGCGACAGCCGCTCTGGAATGATCGGCGAGCCGAGCATGGGCCGTTTGACCTCATCGGCGACGTGCATGGCTGTTACGACGAGTTGATCGGTTTGTTAGGCCAGCTGGGGTATGGCGAAGAGGCGGGCGGCGCTTGGAGACACGCGGAAAACCGTAAGCTAATCTTCGTCGGTGATCTGGTGGATCGCGGACCGCGAAGCCCGGAGGTCGTGGGGCTCGTCCTCGCATCCGTGCGAGCTGGAAGCGCTTTTTGCGTGCCGGGGAATCACGACGTCAAATTCATGCGCGCCGCGCGAGGACAGGAGGTTCAGGTCAAGCACGGCCTTGCGGAATCGTTGCACCAGTTCGAGAGCTACGAAGAGCACCATCCCGGCTTCAAACTCACCGCTGCGGATTTCATCGACTCCCTCGTCAGCCACTATGTGTTCGACGACGGACGACT
>JBGSYE010000521.1:0-9836 GCA_041751075.1 Chthoniobacteraceae bacterium | reverse complement strand
CGACCGCTCGGGACTCGTCGCGTCGGAAGGAGTCGTCGGCTCGATCACCGTCGAGGGCTCGGTCTTCGGCGGAAGCGGCTCGCACAGCGGCGCGCTCGGCAGCAGCAGCGCGATCGGCGATGTGAAGGTCTCCGGCGACGTACGCGGGAATTCGGGCTCTCGCTCCGGCCAGATCGTCAGCGAAGCAAAGATCAGGAGCGTCGCCGTCGATGGTTCCGTCTTTGGCGGCGCCGGGGCGCAGAGCGGCGCCATCGGGAGCTTCGTCGCCCTCGGCCCGGTCACGATCGGCGGCGACCTCGTCGCGGGCGAGGGCGCATTCTCCGGCTCGATCCAGGCCGGCGCGGAGGATTCCGAGAATGGCACCCCCGCTTCGATCACGAGCGTCACGATCGGCGGCGATATCCATGGCCTGCTGCCGGATGGCGTGGCCGGCCCGAATGCAGCCTCGATCCTCACCGACGGAGCGCTCGGTCCCGTGACCGTCCGCGGCGACGTACGCGGCGGTGCGGGCGACAGCGTCGGCACGATCTTCGCGAATACCATCAGGAGCCTCCGCATCGACGGCAGCTTGCTCGGCGGCGATGGGGAATCGAGCGGGGTGATCCAGGCCACCGTCACCCTCGGCCCGGCGACCATCGCTCACGACGTGGCCGGCGGATCCGGTGAATCCTCGGGCGCGCTCCGCAGCGGCGGCGAGATGGGTGCGGTGAGAATCAGTGGAACGCTCACCGGAGGCAGCGGCGACTTCAGCGGCGCGATCGAGACGCAGGGCGATCCCGCCGATTCCTCGATGGGGGCGATCAGGATCACCGGCGCGATCCTCGGGGGCAGCGGAATCAATTCCGGCTCCATCCACAGCTCCGGCAAACTCGCGACCGTCGAGGCGGCGGAGCTTCGCGGCTACGCGGAAGAGTACGAAGAAAACGCCGGTTTCGGCAGCGGCGGCATCAGCAGTGATCTCGACATGGGTGCGGTGAAAATCGTCGGCAACATCCTCGGCGGCACCGGCGATGAATCCGGCAAGATCGTCAGCGGCGGAAAACTGGCGAGCCTCACCGTCGGCGGCAGCATCAGCGGCGGCACCGGCGACTACCACACCACCGCCGGCGACCTCGATGAGATCGGCCAGGTCTTCGCCTTTGGCGCACTCGGCGCGGTGAAGATCACCGGCTCCCTGCTCGGCAACGACGGCGCGCACTCCGGCGAGATTCGTGCGGCCTCGATCAAGAGCGTCTCGATCGGCAGCGACCTCCTCGGCGGCGACGGCACGCACAGCGGCGGACTCACCTCGACGAGCGGCGACATCGGCCCCGTCGTCATCGGCGGTGGCATGGAAGGCGGCTACATGATGTCCGCCGACATGCTCACCTCGCTGAAGGTCGATCGCGTGAGCGGCGGCGGCACCCGCGCGCTGATCTCCGCGCTCCGCGAGATTGGCACCGTCACGGTCGCCGAGTTTGTCGAATTCACGGACATCTTCGCCGGCCTGAACCTCGACGGGGAATTCACCCAGCCCGCCGCACGCATCGGCACTGTGACCATCGGCACGGGTTCCCACCACGAAGGTGCCCACTTCATCCTCGCCACGAATATCGTCGCCAGTGCGCTGCCCGGTGCAGACGGCGACTTCGGCACCTTCGACGACCAGGCGCTCTCCGACGGAGAAAGCGGCCCGTCGCGGATCGGCTCGGTCGTCATCAATGGCGAGATTCACGATCCGATCGGGCAGTTCATCGAGGAAGAGCTCATCGTGACCGGACTCAACTTTGGGATCGTGGCGGACCACGTCGTGCGCGTGATCGTCGCCGGCCAGACCATTGCCCAGCAACCGGGCGCGAAGAACGACTTCATCCAGATTCACGAATCGACGCTCGCGATCAACGAGCTGGATGTGGACTAGCGCCGTAGAGCGAGTGTGGCCTTCCACGCCACTCGCTGATCGCCTTCCCGGGTAGCGAGGGGCCTGGAAGGCACACTCGCTCTACGACGCAATTCCCGCCAAACAACTTCCTGGCGCTCCGGTTGTTTGCTTGCACCGGCATCCCCGGCCAACCCAACCTCCACTCGTGTCTCCCTCCCTCCGCCTCCTCACCTTCGCCTCCTCCCTCGCGCTCGCGTCCATTGCGTCCGCCGAAGTCAAATTGACCGAAAAGCCCGACCACGTCCGCGTCGAGATCGATGGTCAGCTTTTCACCGAATATCACTTCACCGGGGCGCGCCGGCCGTATCTGTATCCCATCATCGGCCCCACCGGCGCCGGGATGACGCGCAACTGGCCGATGAAGGAAGGCGTGCCCGGCGAGGAGACCGACCATGTGCATCACAAGGGACTCTGGTACGGCCATCGCCACGTGAATGGCGCGGGCTTCTGGGAGGATACGGCCAAACCCGGGGTGAAGCTCGGCCAGATCGTGCATGAGAAATTCCTCGAGGTGAAAGGCGGCGAAAAGGACGGCGTGATCCGGGCGCGCAATAAGTGGGTGCTCGATGAAGGCGGCGAGATCATCTGCTACGACGAACGCACCATCCGCATTCACGGCGCCGGCACCGGACGAATGCTCGACTTCGACATCACGATCACCGCGGGCGGCAAGGATGTCGTCTTCGGCGACGACAAGGATGGCGCGATGGCCATCCGTGTCGCCGAGACGATGCGCGTGGAAAAGCGGAAGGTAAAAGGCGAGAAGAAGGTGCCCGTCGGCGAAGGCCACATCCTCAACAGCAAGGGCGACCGCGACGGAGAAGCATGGGGCAAGCGCGCCGAGTGGTGCGACTACTACGGTCCGGTCAAGGGCAAGACCGTCGGCGTCGCGATTTTCGATCATCCCCGCAATCCGCGGCATCCGACGTGGTGGCACGTCCGCAGCTACGGCCTCTTTGCGGCAAACCCTTTTGGGAAGGCGCAGTTTGAAAATCTGCCGGACAAGACCGCCGGCGAATACACGATCGCCGCCGGAAAGAGCGCCACATTCCGCTACCGCTTTTACTTTCACGAAGGCGACCCCGAGCAGGCGAAGGTCGCCGCGCGTTACTCCGAATACGTAGCTGGGAAATAAGCCCGCCCCGTTGAACATCCAACACTCAACATCCAACTTCCAATGTCCGGGCAGCGTGCCATTGGGGATTGAATGTTGGATGTTGAGTGTTGGATGTTCGCTCCCACTCCACCACCGAAACCACCCATGAACACCACCCGCCGCACCTTCCTCAAAGGCTCCCTCGCCGCCGCCACCGCCGTCTCCCTCCCCGCCCGCGTCCGCGCGCAGGCGGAGGGCGCAAACTCCGACATCCGCGTCGCCGTCATCGGCTTCAACGGTCGCGGCAATGCCCACATCGCTGGCTACAAGGGTGTGAAAGGCGTGCGCATCGTGGCCCTATGCGATGTGGATACGAAGGTTCTCGAAAAGGGCGTCGCGCAACTCGCTGCGAAGAACATCACCGTCGAAACCTTCCAGGACATCCGGAAGCTGCTCGAGAGCAAGGAAGTCGATGCCATTTCCATCGCCACGCCGAACCACTGGCATTCGCTCGGCGCCATCTGGGGCTGCCAGGCGGGCAAGGACGTGTACGTCGAGAAGCCCGTCTCGCACAATGTGTGGGAGGGCGCGCAACTCGTGAAGGCCGCCACGAAATACGACCGCATCGTGCAGATGGGCGTCCAGAGCCGCTCCGCCGCCGGTCTCGCCGCGGCCGTGAAGTGGGCCAAAGGCGGCACCCTCGGCAAACTGCAATACGTCCGCGGCCTATGCTACAAGCCGCGCCCGAGCATCGGCAAAGTGGATGGCCCGCAGCCCGTGCCCGAGACTATCGACTACGATCTGTGGTGCGGCCCCGCGCCGAAGGCGCCGGTGATGCGCACGAAATTCCACTACGACTGGCACTGGATCTGGGACACCGGCAATGGCGATCTCGGCAACCAGGGCATTCACCAGATGGACATCGCGCGCCGTTTCCTCGGCGAGCAGGCGCTCTCGCCCAAGGTCTATTCCGTCGGCGGACGCCTCGGCTACGTCGATGACGGCGAGACGCCGAACTCGATGTTCATCGTGCATGAGTACGCCAAGGCCCCGCTGATCTTTGAGGTCCGCGGCCTGCCCGAAAAGACCGGCTCGAAAGCGATGGACAAGTATCGCAACATCAGCGTCGGCGTGATCGTCCAATACGAAAATGGCCACATCGAGTGCCCGAACTACAACGATGCCTACATCTACGACAAGGACGGCAAGCAGGTGCAGAAGCTCGGCAAAGACAGCGCGCCGGACTGGGGCACCGAAGACCACTTCCAGAACTTCATCGACTGCGTGCGCAGCCGGAAGGCCGCCGACATCAACGGCAAGATCCACGACGGCCACATCTCCAGCGCCCTCTGCCACACCGGCAACATCTCCTACCTCCTCGGGAAGAAAGCGTCGCCCGATGAGATGCGCGAAAAGATCAAGGGCGACAAAAACGCGATGGATTCGCTGGAGCGCCTCGTCACGCATCTCCGCGCAAACGACGTGGACCTCGACGTGGAGAAACTGACGCTCGGCGAATTCCTCAAGATGGATCCGGAGACGGAGAAATTCATCGGCAACGCCGCCGCCGACAAACTGCTCACGCGCGAATACCGCAAGCCCTACGTCGTGCCGGAGAAAGTGTGACACAGGCCTCCGGCCTGTGCTCTTTGCGCGCCCCCCTTCTCCACTTCGCCCCGCAAGTCATGCGCCCTTCGCTGCTCGTCCTGTTCGTTTCGATCGCGACCGCTCTTCACGCTGCCCCGCTCGATCCGCTCCCGCTCTGGCCGGGCGGCGCTCCCGGCGCGCTCGGCTCCAGCGACAAGGACATCCCGACTCTCACCCCGTATCTCCCCTCGGCCGAAAAAGCATCCGGCGCCGCCATCGTCGTCTGCCCCGGCGGCGGCTACGGTGGACTCGCGCCGCATGAGGGAGCCGGCTACGCCGAATGGCTCGCGCAGAATGGCGTCGCCGCCTTAGTCCTGAAATATCGCCTCGGCTCCGCCGGCTACCGCCACCCGATCATGCTCGGCGACGCGGCCCGCGCCATCCGCCTCACCCGCGCGAAAGCCGCGGAGTGGAAGATCGACCCGAAGCGCGTCGGCATCATGGGCTCCAGCGCGGGCGGACACCTCGCGTCCACCGCGCTTACGCACTTCGATGCGGGTAAGGCGGACGCCGCCGACCCGATCGACCGCCAGAGTTCACGGCCGGACTTCGGCATCCTCTGCTATCCGGTCGTCACTCTCGGCGAATTCACCCACGCCGGATCGAAGAAGAATCTCCTCGGCGAGAATCCCGATCCGGCACTCGTCGAACTGCTCTCGAATGAAAAGCAGGTGACAAAGGACACACCGCCGTGCTTCGTCTGGAGCACCCTGGAAGACAAAGCCGTGCCCGTGGAAAACTCGATGCAGTTCGTCGCCGCGCTGCGAAAGGCCGGCGTCGCTTTTGATTTCCACATCTACGAGCGCGGCCCGCACGGCATCGGACTGAGCAGCGGCAAGAACGGCATCCCCGAAGACGACGTGCATCCGTGGGCAAAAGACCTCCTCTTCTGGCTGCGCCAAAACGGCTGGGCAAAGTAGGGACCGGCTGAAGGTCGCGGCCACTACCGCAGCGCATTCTCCCGCTGCCGATACACGTCGAAGAATTCCGTCGAGCGGACACGCGCAAAGTCGCGGTGGAAATCGGCGCGCACGTTTTCCGAAAAGAGCTGCCCATACGGCGGGTAATAGGTCCGCATTGAAAAGGGTTCGCCTGCTTTCGGCAGCACCCAGAGCACCTGTTTTCCGGCCTTCGCGGCCAGCACATCGCTCAACTCCCTGAGATCGACCGCGCCCGCTTTTCCGCGTGCGAAATCCATCAGCGCACAAGGGTCGATCCCGGCCGGCATGCCATCCGCGACGAGGCGAAAGCGCCCGAAGATGTGGCGGTAAGTGGCATCGTCGGAAGGCGCCACGAGCAGCACCGCATCGGGATGCTCGGATCGCAGGCGGAGCAGATCGTCCTGGGCCCGCTCCGCCTCGGCGCTGTCCGCGCGCGCCGTATTGATGATGAAATTGGCGGCATGGAGCGCGGCAATGGAGCACCCGGCAATCCACGAGAAAGCCACTGCCGTCGCCAGCACGGGTCCGGCGCCGCGGAAGCGGAAAGGCACGATGGAAAACGACGCAAGCCGCGAGGCAAAGTGCATCACCACGGGGACGAAAGGCAGCAAGTGATGTTTGCCTGCGCCCACCTTGGAAGCCGGAACCAGGATCAGCAGAAGGGCGAGGCCCAGCGCGACGAGCCACGCGGTCTCCCCTTTCAGAAAACGGCGCGCAAATTCCTCCGTCCGCACGACGAGAATGCACGCCGCAAACAGCGCAGGGAACGCGAGAGCCGCCGCCCATTCCAACGAGCCGCGATACTCCTCGACGCCGAAGCCATGCTTCGACGCCACCCGGAGCCAGTCGGCATAATGGGCGAGCGATACCTGCGGAAAGATCAGGAAGGGCAGCAGCGCCGTGACGCCGGCCACCACCCAACCGCCGATCTTCGCCCGGCGGCTCCAGTTCTGCCCGGCCGCGGTGACCAGCACCGGAAGAAAGTAAGCGAAGGCGTGCAGCTTGAGATTCACCGCCGCGCCGACGCAGATCCCGAGGAAGACGGCAGAGCGGGAGCGCTCGCACGCCGCGAAGAACAATCCCAGCGCCACGGCGAGCAGGATGAAAGCGTCGCCGCGCGCCGCAAACGCGAGGTGAAAGTGATGGAGGAAAAACGCCGCCGCCAATCCCGTCCATCCCCACGCCTCCATGCGCGATCCCGGCCTGGCGATCGCGAGATGAAGAAAGAAGAGCGACGCCATCGCGGCCAGGGTGGCCGGCAGCTTCGTGGCAAAGACCGTCGCGCCGAGCAGACCCTGGAAGCTGCCGACGATCGCAAAGAGCAGCGGCCCGTAGTGCAGACTGTAGCGCTCCGGCGACGCGACCGCGTGATACACCGGCTCGCCCCGCCAGAAGAGCGCCGAGATGCTGGCCACCGTCGGCTGGACGTGATCGGCAAAGGCCTCCGAGCGCAGATTCGCCCACATCGCGGCCCCCAGCGCGGCGAGCATGAGCACGCCGAGCCCCGCCGCGACCAGGCGGAACGAACCCAGTTGCCGCACCCCGATTCGGAATTGCGCCGCCACCGCGAGCACCACCAGCAGCATCGGAAAGAGCGCGACCGGCCAGAACAACGGGTGATACCCGATGTCGATCAGAAAGTCTCTCAGCGGCAGGGCGTGCATGGCGCGCCACCAAGCCGGGCGACGCCAGTGGCGTCAAGCGCGCCGTGGTCCAATCCTAATTGCCGCTCCCAAGTGTCACTTCGCTCGCGAATTTCTCGATCCACGCCCGCCGGCCCTTGTCCGGAACGCTCAACGATCGCTTCGTCGGCGCGTGTTTCGGATAACCGCCGACTTCTTCCTGACTGTCGATGATCCGCGCGGTGCCCGCGAGCGCACCAGCGACGATGCGGCGGTCGATCGGATCACGCTCCGCCGGTCGCGCGCCCGCAAAACGCGCCACCCGCCACAGCGCTGCGGTGGTGCTCACTGGCTTCAGCCCGGTCGGCCAGAGGGGCGCCTTGTCGAGCATCGGGAATGGCGTGCGCAGAACGTCCAGCGGCTGTCCGAGCCAGTCGTAACCTTCGTTGTCTTTGAAGAAGCCGTCCGCGACACCCTCGAAGATCGACCGCGCGGACTTCTTGGTCTTTTCGCCAAAGAACACGACGTTGCCGATGACGGCGATGCGCGGTTTGCCGAAGCCCGCGGCCTGCTCTCCCGCATCGGGGCCGTGCCCGTGGATCGCGCGTTCACCGGGATTCGAGATCACATTGTTGACGATCACGCCGGAAGTGCCGGGCTGAAAGACGGGGTTGCGCTCGCCCTGGCTCGCATAGAGACAGCCGGTGATCGCCACTTCTTGCGTGCCTCCGAAGACCAGCGTGCCCTTCGAGTGCGGACCTTTTTTGTGCGTCGAGTCGTGCAGCCCCTCGGCGATGATGCAGTCGCGGATGTGAATCCGGCGGGCAGGCGCTCCCGTGGGGGACTTGTAAGTGCTCGCGGAAATATTTTCGTCCACGCTCCAGGTCACGGAACAGTGGTCGATCCACACGTCCTGCGGTCCGCCGCTCGTCGTAATGCCATCGGGCTCCCAGCCGCTTAGCTTGGCCTGCCCGGCATCGCCGGGCCGCACCGCGAGATGCTGCAAGACTGTGCGATCCGCTTCGATGCTGATGCCGCCCTTGATGAGAATGATGCCGGGCGCGGGCGCCGTCTGTCCTGCCACGAAAACGCCGGGCTCGGACACTTCGATCCCGCGCTGCTGGAGATCGATCACGCCACCTACTTCAAACACCACGAGCCGCGGACCCTTCGTTCGCAACGCGGCTCGCAGCGTCCCTTTCCCGTCCCCATCGAGCGAGGTCACGCGGAGCACCTGGGCCGCATCGAGATCGAACCCCGGATCGGGCACCAAACCCTCTTGCCACTGCCAGTCCGCGACGGCGGACGAGGCGAGGAGCGTCGCGATGAGCAAGAAGGGGAGCGATTTCATCGGAGAGTAAAGCTGAGGTGGCGGTGCAGGAAACGATACGTCCCCACGCCATGGATCGTGTGCGGGCCGTCGAACCACTCGATCTCCGCGTGCTCGCCGATCCGCAACTTGTCGTAGCCGCGCCGCACTTTTGCCCATTCGTATCCGACCCAGTGATCGAGCGCCACGCCGTCGTCGTGTCCGCGCTCGACCATGAAGGGTCGCGGCGCGATGAGCATCGCCATCTCGGCGTAGCCCGCGACGTGGCCTAGATTCCACTCGGGCATCTCCCATTCGCCGGTGAAGGGATAGTTGTTCTGCCACGCGATGCCGACGGTCTTGCCGATCCACTCGTTGAAATCGGCCGAGCAGATCGACAGGCAGTAGCGATCGAGCAGCGCCGGCACGCGCATCGCCGTCTTCCCGCCGTAGCTCAGGCCGTAGAAGCCGATGCGCTCGGGATCGACAAAGGGCAGCGCGGCCAGCCAGCGCGTCGTGACATCGTGCTGGGCGAGGATGAAGGAGAAGAGCGAGAGCCCGAGCGGGTTCGCCTTTCGCTGGAGGATTCGGAAGGCGTCCTTGCCGCGATACGGATTGTGCGGCGCATAGACGATGAAGCCGCGCGCCGCGAGCTCTGATGCAAAGCCTTTGTAGGCGCGCCAGGCGCGCTGCTCGCGATTCTCGGTGACGACGTCCTCGGGCAATCCCTCGAGTCCATGCTGGCAGACGACCACCGGGCGGCGCTCGCCGGGCTTCAGATCCTTCGGCAGGAGCAGCCAGCCCCACGCGAAGACATCGGGCAGCACGTCGAGCATCACTTCGTGGCCGATCCACTTTGCGTTCGGAGGGAGCGGGCGGCTGCGCGGGTTCGGGGGAAGGTAGTCGGTTGGGAGTTTGCCGATGACGTCCTCCCAGAGCTTCCGCCGGAAATCCTGCTGCGCGGCGAGGAATTCCGGGGCGGAAGGCAGACTGCTCCACAGCTTGGCACCGCGCGTCGAGTCGGAGATCCGAAACAAACTCTGGGTATGCTCTTCCCATGCACGGACCAGCCGCTCTTGTCGCGCATCGCTGACTTCGGCAGGGATATCGGCGCGTGCGAGGGCTCTGGCGTTCGGTGCCACGGAATCGTCAATTCCGAGCGCGATGAGGAACGCGTCGATCGTCTTGCGACGGCGCGGAAGCGCGGCGCCGGCGGTGTCGTGGAAGGTCACATGCGGCGTTGCGGAAAGGGCGTTCGCGCGCCGCACTTCCGCCTCCGCCTCGGCGGCCCAGGGCGTCG
>JBGSYE010000520.1:0-2955 GCA_041751075.1 Chthoniobacteraceae bacterium | reverse complement strand
CGCCTCGCCCAGGCCGCCGTGCAGCCCGCCGCCCGCAAGATCGCCATAACCGCCGATTTCGACGGCCCCACGTTCACACTGACCATCACCGACGACGTCCCCTCTCCTCCCCCCGCGCCCGATCTCCTGCTGCTGGAACTGCGCGCCCAGTTGCTCGAAGCCCAACTGACCGTCACCCGCCCCGATACCGGCGGCACGAAAATCGTCTGCCGGCTGGACCTCTCCGCCGCCCGGTAGCGGACCCTGTTTTCGGAGTCAGTTTTTTTCCTCGTGTGCGGCGGGCCCTCCGTGGTGCAGAGTCTCCGCAGCACAGGCCGGGGTGGCGAAATGGCAGACGCAACGGACTTAAAATCCGTTTTCGCGAAAGCGGAGTGCGGGTTCGAGTCCCGCCATCGGCACCTCTGTAAAACGCGTAACGCCCTGCCGACTTTTCAGCCGCTTTCAGGCTGGCTTTAATTATAGAATCAACTGCAATTGGAAGGTCAGGCGCGGCTGCTGCTGCTTTGACTACGTGCGGAGAGATGACAGCGAGCTTGGCGTCCAAGGTCGTGAGGAGAGAGTCGATGTCGCGAAGATCTCTCTCATACCGATATTGAAGGTCTGTCGGCCGCAACTGACCTGGAAGACGGTATCCAGAAAGCAGCAAAGGAGGCGATTGAAATCATGCGCAACATTCAGGCCTGTCTTGAGGCAGCTGAGGAGGTTCGGCGTGCATTAAGCAGTCAGCAATATCTGCGATGAGTAGCGCACAACTCACGTTATTGCGCATTTGCGAATGCCAGCCTTCGCGCTGCACGTTCCGTTTAGACTCGCGACTCGATCATGGTTGCAGCCTTTTCACGACAAGTGGACGGCGAAGCTATATTTTTGAAGACCATGAAGCAGGCTTGCGGGCCACAGTCTGACACCGAAACGGTGCGCGCCGAAAAGTCCAGGCACACTTGCCGGAAACCGGACGACCAGCTGGCTCGCGCCGTCGTCACCAATTCCCTTGACGGGCGATTGCGGCGGGGCTGCTCTATGGTCTGCACCGGGGGAAGCGACATGCGGGTAAATCTGCTCCTCGACTTATGCGCGGCGGCCGCGTGTCTGCGTCACGCCAGCACGTCGGGCGGCGTCCTCAGCCGCGCGGAATGTCGGGCCCTGGGCGCCGGGTACGGACACTTGGAGTTTCCATGACATTGACTGATCCTCAGCCCCTAATTTCTGCCGATGCCGAGACTTTCGGCCGGGATCTTTCCCGCCTGGCCGCTCGGATGGATGGCGAGCTGGAGACGGGATCGCTCGTGCGCAAGCTCTACGCGACGGATGCCTCCGAGTATCAGGAAAAGCCTCTTGCCGTTGCCTTTCCCCGCAGCGAGGCCGACATCGCGAAACTGATCGATCTAGCGGCGCAATATCGCATCGGCCTGATCCCGCGCGCCGCCGGGACATCGCTCGCCGGGCAAGTCGTCGGGTCCGGGATCGTCGTCGATATCGGGCGGCACCTGAACCGGATCATCGCCATCAACGCGGAGCGCCGGCGCGTTCGCGTCCAGCCCGGCGTGGTCCGAGACGAACTCAACCACGCGCTCCGGCCGCACCGCCTGTTTTTCGGCCCGGAGACTTCGACCGCAAACCGCGCGATGATCGGCGGGATGGTCGGCAACAATTCCTGCGGGTCCAATTCAATCGTCTATGGCTCAGTCCGCGAGCATCTCGTCTCGGCGCGCGGATTTCTCAGCGACGGCTCGGAGGTGGTTTTCGGGCCGCTGACCGAGGACGAGTTCGCGGAGAAATGCCGGGGGCCGGAGGATTCGCTAGAGGCCCGAATCTACCGGCATTGTCGCGAGACGCTCGGAAATCCGGGCAACCGGGAGATGATCCGGCAAAACTTTCCGAAGCCATCCATCCCGCGCCGGAACACCGGATACGCGCTCGACCTCCTGATGGACGCGCGCGCACTCGACGGGAAGTCGGATCGGCTCTTCAATCTCTGCCGGCTCCTCGCGGGCTCCGAGGGCACGCTGTTCTTCGGCGTCGAATTCGAGCTCGATTGCGACCCGCTCCCGCCGCCGCACAGCGCGTTGCTGTGCGCGCATTTCCAGTCCGTGGATGAGGCGCTGCGCGCCGTCGTCTTCGCCCTGCCCCACTCGCCCTTTGCCGTGGAATTGATCGACCGGCACATCCTGGAGGCAACGAAACGGAACCGCGAGCAGGCCAAAAACCGGTTTTTCGTGGAGGGCGATCCGGGAGCGATCCTCGTGATCGACATCCGGCACGACGACGAATCCCGCACCGACGCGGCCCTCGCGCTGTTCGTGGCGCAACTGCGCGAAGCGGGCCTCGGATTTCACTACCCGATCCTGAAGGGCGCGGATCAGGCCAGGGTGTGGGAACTCCGCCGCGCCGGGCAGGGACTGATGAGCAACGTGCCGGGCGACGCCAAGCCGCGCGAGGTCGTCGAGGACACCGCCGTGGACGTGCGCGATCTGCCCGCCTACATCGCGGAGTTCGACGCGCTCCTGCGGGAGAAACATCACCTCGATTGCGTCTATTACGCACACGCCGGGACGGGCGAGCTGCACACGCGGCCGCTTTTCAATCTGAAGACCGCCGCAGGTCTGCGCACGTTCCGGGCGGTCGGCGAGGATGTCGCGCGGCTGGTGAAAAAGTATCGCGGATCGCTAAGCGGCGAGCACGGCGACGGGCGGTTGCGGGGGGAATTTCTCCCGCTCATGGTCGGGCCGGAATGCTATGCGCTCATGCGCGGCGTGAAGGCGGCGTTCGACCCGCGCGGGATTTTCAATCCGGGCAAGATCGTCGATACGCCGCCGATGGACACCTCGCTGCGCACGCGTCCCGGCCAGCCCACGCCGGCCTACGAGACCGTGTTCGATTTCTCCTCGACGCTCGGCGTGCTGCGGGCGGCGGAGCAGTGCAACGGCTCGGGCGATTGCCGCAAGGGCGCGCTGG
>JBGSYE010000519.1:0-4106 GCA_041751075.1 Chthoniobacteraceae bacterium | reverse complement strand
GCGGGACTTTGTGGCGTCGCGTGCCGCCGCGCCGGACGGCGAGGCCTTCTTCCGCCACGCGACCGGAAACAGCGTGCGCCACCTCTTCCGCGTCGTCTGCGGCCTGGAATCCATGGTGCTCGGCGAGACGGAGATCCTCGGGCAGATGAAAAAGGCCTATCAGGCGGCGCAGACCGGCGGCGCCACGGCGCGCCATCTGAACAAACTTTTCCAGCGTGCCTTCAACGTCGCCAAGGACGTGCGCACGAATACGAACATCACCCGCGGCAGCGTGAGTGTCGGCAGCGCCGCGGTCGAACTGGCCGAACGGATCTTTGGAAAGCTAAAGCACTGCCATGTCATGATCCTGGGCGCCGGTGAGACCAGCGAACTCACCGCCGGAGCGCTCCATGCCCGCGGGGTGAAATCCATCTTTGTCGCGAATCGCAACTACGACCGTGCCGCTGCGCTGGCGGAGAAGATGAACGGCAAGGCCATCCACTTCGATGACTGGCAGAGCGAGTTTCACGACGTGGACATCCTCATCGGCTCGACCGCCGCGCCGCATCATGTGCTCACCGCCGCGCAGCTCGCGCCGATCATGCGCCAGCGGCCGGACCGCCCGCTTTTCTGCATCGACCTCGCCGTGCCGCGCGACATCGACCCCGCGGTCAACAAGCTCGACGGCGTCTATGTGTACGACATCGACTCGCTCCAGGCGATAGCGGACCACTCCATGAATATCCGTCGCAAGGAACTCGCCGTGTGCGAAGGAATGATCGAGCGGCACGTCGTCGAATTCCGTGAATGGCTCGCCGGGGGCTGGCCGCAGGCGGCTGTGAAATACTCGAACACCGTGAGCGGCGGAGAGCCGGAGGGGGCGAAGCCGTGATCCCATGAAAAGCAAACATCCAACACTCAACATCCAACATCCAACATCCAATGAGGGAGGCGCGTGTCCGCTGGGGTCATTGAATGTTGAATGTTGGATGTTGGATGTTGGATGTTTTTCCCCACGCCCGTCGTGACCATCTTCCGCATCGGCACCCGCGGCTCCACCCTCGCCCTTGCCCAGGCCGAACTCACCGAGCGCGCCCTCGCCCTCGCCGTTCCCGAACTGCACACGGAGCGCAAAGTCTTCATCACCCGCGGCGACAAGAAGCTCGATCTCAGTCTGCTGAAGGCGAATGAAGCCGGCGGCAAAGGACTCTTCACCAAGGAACTCGAAGACGCCCTGCTGCGGGACGAAATCGAGATTGCCGTGCATTCGCTCAAGGATCTGCCCGGACACAATCCCCCCGGTCTCGCCATCACCGCCGTGCTTGAGCGCGCCCCGACCGCAGACGTGCTCATCGCAAAGCACGATGGCGGTTTCGACGCGCTTCCGCAGGGCGCGCGCATCGGCACGAGCAGCGTGCGCCGCGCCCGGCAGATGCGCCATCTCCGCCCCGATCTGCAGATCGAGGAATGGCGCGGCAACGTCCAGACGCGCCTCCGCAAGCTTGCTGTGGCCGAGGGAGTCGCCGGCATCCTCCTCGCGCAAGCCGGACTCGAACGCCTCGGCTTCGACCTCTCCGCCGGCACGCTCGCCTTCGAGGATGCGACCTTCCACGTCGAGTCCCTCGCCGGCCGTCTGCTCCCGGCGATCGGCCAGGGCGCCATCGCCCTCCAAAGCCGCGTCGATCGCCCAGAAGTCACCGCGATCCTGGAAAAGATCGATCACCGCGAGACGCATGTGGCCATCCGGGCAGAGCGTGAATTGCAGCGGCTGCTCGCCGGCGATTGCGCCATGCCCGTCGGTGCGCTCACGACCCTGCACGGCGACCGCCTGCATCTGCGCGCGATCCTCTTTCCCGCGGACGAATCGCAACCGCCCACGACCGCGGAAGCGGAAGGAAGCGCCGACGCTCCTGAGCAAGCAGCCGCCGAGGTCTTCGCGGGGTTGCGCCGTGATTGTAGCGTCGGTCTATGACCGTCGCTGACTTCCGCGGGCGAAGGTGGCGCGGAGCTTGGTCGCACTTGCCCCGCACCGCCGCCGCCCTTTTGGCTAGCGACGGTAATAGCCCGACGCTACAAACGCTACTCGATCCGCCGCGCCATCGCCTGCGCCGTGAGGCACAGCTCCGCCGCGCGGAAGGCGTGCTCCTGCGTCATCGAATTCTCGGTGCGATTCAGACAGTCGAGCACGAGCTGGCCGAAGAATGGGAAGCCCACTTCGCCGTGGCAGCGGATGTGATGCTCGCCCTTGCCATCCACGAGATAGAGCTGATCGCCCTCCGCGTCGCGCGCCACGTCGAGATACTTCCGCAGCTCGATGTACCCCTCAGTGCCGAGGATGAAGGCGCGCCCGTCGCCCCAGGTGCGGAGGCCCTGCGGATTCAGCCAATCGACGCGCAGATAGTGCGTCGCGCCGTTGTCCGCCACGAGATTCGCTTCGCCCCAATCCTCAAACTCGGGATACTCCTTGTGATGATAGTTCGCGACCTGCGCGTGGACGACCTTCACATTCGTCGCACGGGTCCAGTAGAGGAATTGCTCGAAGTGATGCGAGCCGATGTCGGTGAGGATGCCGCCGCATTTCTCCTGCAACCAAAACCACGCCGGCCGGCTCGCGGGCGACGAGCGATGCGGCCCGATCCCGATCACCTGCACCACGCGCCCGATCGCGCCCTGCTCGATGAGCTGCCCCGCGCGCACCGCGCACTCCACATGCAGCCGCTCCGAAAAATAGACCATGTACTTCTTCCCCGTCGCCTTCACCGCCGCGCGCGCCGCCGCGAGCTGATCGAGCGTCGTGAAGGGCGTCTTGTCCGTGAAGTAATCCTTCCCCGCCGCCATCACGCGCAGCCCGAGCGGCCCGCGCTCATTTGGCACCGCTGCTCCGGCGACGAGCTTGATTTCCTCCTTCTCCAGCACCGCCGCCTCGCTGGCCAGCGGCTGCACGCCGGGGAAGGCCGCGCAGAATTTCTCCACCTTCGCCGCATCGGGATCATACACGTAGCGCAGCTCGCCCCCGGCCTCGGTGAGCCCCTTGCACTGGCCGTAGATGTGCCCGTGATCGAGCGCGATCGCCGCAAAAGGGAACTCGCCCTTTTCCACCACAGGCGAGGGTTTGCCTTCCGGCGCGTAATTCATGCCGTCTGCTTTTTGGTGAGCCATAGGGGGCGAAGGATGGAGGATGAGGGCGGAAGGATGAAGGGAAAATCTGGGGCGATACGCCGCCTGCTCGGCCCCTACCGTGCGATCGGGCTCCAGCGAGGCGGCTGGCGCAGCTTGGGGGGGCGCTCTATACTCGTTCGTTTTGCCCGCACCGCCGATGATTGCTAGACTATTCTACCTCTTTGCCTTCGTGGCGTGCTGGGCTGGAGGAATCTCCACGATGTGCGCGGCTGTGGGAGATTTGGATGGGAGCTTCAATCCGAATGCGAATGGGGCGGTTTATTGCACTGCTTTGCAGCCGGACGGGAAAATCCTCGTGGGTGGCGCCTTCACGTCAGTCGGAGGCATGACGCGCAACCGGATCGCGCGGCTCAATAGCGATGGAACGCTAGACACAGGATTCGACCCGAATTTGGACGAGCAGGTCTCGTGTCTGGCGGTGCAGGGCGACGGCAAGATCATCGTCGGCGGGCGCTTTTTTCGCGTCAGCGGCATCGGCCGGGAGGGAATCGCGCGCCTAAACGCAAATGGAACGCTGGACACGAGCTTCAATCCCGTAGTTTCGCTCGGGCTGTACGCCGGAGTCGGGTGTGTCACCGTCCTCGGCGACGGTAAGATTCTCGCCGGCGGATATAGGTTTTACGACAGCAGCTTGACGCAGGAACGACCGTATCTTGCCCGGCTACACACGGATGGGCGGCTGGACACTTCGTTCGACGCACACATTGACGAAAGCACCGGGGCCGGAGTCTCCGCGTGCGTGTTGCAGGAGGACGGGAGAATCATCATCGGTGGCAATTTTGTCTCAATCGGCGGCGTGCCTCGGAGATACCTCGCTCGCCTGTCCGCGAACGGTGCACTCGATTTGCAATTCAACCCCGACCCGGACTACCTCGTCTATAGCGCGGCAGTCAGCGCGGACGGGAGAATCATCATCGGCGGCGCTTTCTCGACCGTGGGAGGTACGT
>JBGSYE010000518.1:0-3569 GCA_041751075.1 Chthoniobacteraceae bacterium | reverse complement strand
AGCCGCTGCTCTCCAGCGCCGACGTGAGTTGGGCGTTGCATCGCGCGCCGGAGTCCGGCTCCCTGCCGGTGGTCGTCACGCGCGCCGGGGCGGCCCAGAAGCTCGACATAAAGCTGACTCCAGGCTGGCGCGCGAAGAGCGACATCTCCCGTCGCGTCGCCACCTGGCCTATGCGCGGCATGGCTGTGGGCGGGCTCATCCTCGTGGATCTGAGCGACGCTGAACGAGCCCAGAAGGGCCTCGGTCCGGAAAAAATGGCGTTCTTCGTGAAAGGGCTCGGGCAATATGGCAAGCACGCCGCGGCGAAGAATGCGGGTTTCATGAAAGAGGACGTCGTCGTCGAATTCGACGGCCGCAAAGAACGCATGACAGAAGGTGCATTGCTCGGGCACCTCCTCCAGAACCGCAAGCTGGGCGAGCGCGTGAGGGCCACCGTCCTCCGCGGTGACCAGCGCAAGGAGTTCACTTTGCCGATGCAGTGAAGCGGACCATTCGAGGTGCCCTATTTTTGCACTGAATCGGCAAATGAAGGCGGTCGGGATTGCGGTCACTGCAATCATGCTGTCGTCGGAGATGGCCCTGCGCAGAGCTACGAAGATTGGCTTTGGTTGCACTTCACTTGCCAAGAGCAGATCGACGAATCGATCACGGGCCTGAATGCCGACCCGGACTACGACGGACGCACGAATTTCATCGAGTATGCGACGGATCGAATCCGAAGACTTGTGACCAAGGCGGGGTGCAGGCGAGTCGCGGATCGGACGGTCGGCTGAGACTGAATTTTCCCCGGCGCTCCACGACATCCGACTTGCTCTACGTCCCGCAGGTGAGCAGCGATCTTGCGGGATGGTACACCGGTGGAGACACCATTCAGGAACTCTCGTCCATACAGATCAGCGGGTTCTTCGACTCCGTGACCATCCGGGATACGATTGCCAATTCGAATCCGGCGAAGCGGTTTATCCGGCTCTATGTCGCGAACGACTCGGATGGCGACGGCCTGCCGGACGAATGGGAGATCCTGCTTTTTGGGAATCTGAATCAAGTCGGTGCCGGCGATTTCGATCTCGATGGATTCGGCAATTTGTGGGAGTGGCAGCACGGCGGTGGACAGGCGCCGCCGATTACTACAACGGCGTGCTCCCCACACTTCTCATCGTCGGCGGCAACGAAATGACCACGACCCCCCCTTGAAGTTTGCTTCGACGCCGCTGGCCGTCGAAGTCCGCGACGGGGCTGGTGCCACCATGGGGAACGCGCCGATTCGTTTCGAGGTCGTCTCGGGCGGAGGCGGCCTCCTCGCGGACTCGCCCGGCACTCACACCGACATCGTGGACTTGCGAACCGATTCCACTGGCCGGGTCGAGGCGATTTTCTGAAGCTGTGTGAGCGTCGGCGCGCGCAGGGAGTGCTTTGCGCCCGCGCAGGCATCGACTACGGTGCGCTCCCTTGGAAACACGAATGATCGATACCAATGACAGCGGGCGCATGGTCGAGCGGGCTCTGCTCGTCGGCGCGTACACCGAACCCACCACCCGCCGGGACGCGGCCAGCCTGCTGGAGGAACTCGAGGAACTCGTGGTCACGCTCGGCATCCCAGTCATCGAGCGGCTGCTCATTCATCATCGGGAAAATCATGCGCGGCTGCTCATCGGGTCGGGCAAGGCGGAGGAGATCGCGGCGAAGGCGAAGGAGCTGGGGTGCGAGGTGATCGTCTTCGACAACGAGCTGTCGCCGAGTCAGCAGCGGAACTGGGAGAAGGTCGCCGGCATCGCGGTGATCGACCGGCAGGAAGTGATCCTCGATATCTTTGCGCGCCGGGCGCAGACGCGGGAGGCGCGGCTGCAGATCGAGCTGGCGCAGATGGAGTATTCCCTGCCGCGGCTGACGCGGGCCTGGGGGCATCTCGTGCGGCAGGGTGGCGGGATCGGGGCGCGGGGTGAAGGTGAGACGCAGCTCGAGCAGGATAAGCGACGCATCCGCGGGGCGATCGACCGCTGCAAACGCGAACTCGAGTCGGTGCGCAGCGCGCGGGCGACGCAGCGGAAGGACCGCCAGCGCACTCCGGTGCCGAACGCGGCGATCGTCGGCTACACGAATTCGGGCAAGTCCTCCCTGCTCCGCCGGCTCACCGGCGCCGAGGTGCTGGTCGAGGACAAGCTCTTCGCCACGCTCGACACCACGACGCGCAAGGTGGCGCTGCCCAACCACCAGCCGCTCCTGCTCACGGACACGGTGGGCTTTGTCCGCCGGCTGCCGCATCGGCTGGTCGAGGCCTTCCGCGCCACGCTCGAGGAGGCGGCGATGGCCGATTTCCTCATCCATCTGCTGGATGCGTCGCAGCCGGAGGTCGTCGAGTTTTTCAATACCACGATGGCCGTGCTGGCCGAACTCGGCGCGGACAAACGGCCGATGATCGTCGCTTTCAACAAAATTGATAAAGTCGAGGACCCGGCAGCACTTGCCGCTCTGCGCAGGCATTTTCCCGACGCGGTCTTCCTGTCGGTCCACACCGGCCTAGGGCTGGACACGCTGATCGAGCGGATGAGCGAGATGGTCTCCGCTGGGAGCGCGACGCGGGAATTGCGGATTCCCCAGAGGGAAAGCGGGCTGATCGCACGGCTGCACCGCGAGGGCCGGGTGATCGATACGCGCTATGAAGGCGAGGACGTGTGTCTGCTCGCGACCGTGCCGAAACGGCTCGAAGAAGCCTGCGCGCCGTATGCGATAGCAAGCTCGTTGCCAGATGCGGCACGCGATGTGCATTCTGTAGAGACAAAATGCGCCCCACTCGCTAACAGAACGCCTTGAGCAAGTCTCATCGCCGCAGACCCTAGAGCCCAGCCCAACCACGGATCATGTCATTCCTCGACCGCTTCAAACGCAAAGGGCCGGCGTCGCCCATGCCGGAGCCCGAGCGCGATGCGCCGGCCCACGCTCCGGCCCCGGCGAAGAAAACCGATCCGGCAGCGATCAAGGCCGCGGCGCAGACCGTCCTCGCGAAGTATCAGCAGGATTTCAAGGCGGTGACGAAGAAGGAAACCCGGCTCGCACCACCGACGATGCCGCCCGCCAGGGGGCTCGGCAGCGGGGGCGAAGGACACGAAATCAATCTGGAGCTCGGCGACTTCCTGCACCGCATCCCGAAGGCGCTCCTCACCGATGAGACGCACGATGCGCATCTCGCGCTGCGCTTCAAAATCGAGGACATGGCCGACCGCATCTCGCGCGGGCTGACGACCATCCCGCTGGCGGAGATTTATCGCCAGGCGCCGATGATTTTCCGCAGTGAAGTGCGGAATAGCGAGGAGGCGCAGATCCGCTTCCCGTGGCAGAAGGTGATGATCCTCCTGAATGAATCGCGCGGAGCGGCCAGGGGATCGTCCCTGAGCGAGGCTGCCGCACGCGCTCTCGCCGCACGCCTGAAAGCTTCGCGGCCTGCGCGCAATATCATTCCGATCAGGCAGGAGACTGCGCCCCTGATCCCGCCGCCGGTGCCGGCCCAGGCGCCCAATGCCGGCCAGTCTGCGATCGCCCCGGCGCCGACGGTCTCCACGCCCTCGAGAATC
>JBGSYE010000517.1:0-3629 GCA_041751075.1 Chthoniobacteraceae bacterium | reverse complement strand
GGCGCGGCACTCGTCGGCGGCCCGATCGTCGAGCCCTTTCTCGACCTCTCGCTCCCGGTGCCGGATGAAGCGCGGACACCGCTCGCCGGCGTGGCGCTCGGCATCGTCGTGTATCTCGTGCTCACGCTTTTTGCCGCGGTGCTTTTTAAGAAGACCGAGCATCAGACCGTCGGCGTCGTCCGATTCGGATACGGCATCGCCGGCGCGGTGCTCGGCGCGGTGACGGGAGTGCTCCTTTCCGCCGCACTGTTCGCCGTATTTTCGGCAGCCAGTGGGCGCCCCGAAATCATCGAGCACCTGCGCGAAGGCAAACTCGAACAGGCACTCGACATCGCGCTGAAGTCCGGATCCCTCATGCCCGCGGACTCGCGGCTAAAGCGGGGCGCCCGCGAGTAGCCGTCGCTTCGACGAAGGACACGACTTCCTCCGAGACCGCGCTCCAAGTGCGATCGCGCACCGACTCACGCGCCCGCGCACCCAGCGCGGAAGCGACTCCCGGATCGGTCACGCATTCCTCGATCTGCTGCGCGA
This sequence comes from Chthoniobacteraceae bacterium, assembly GCA_041751075.1. Classification (GTDB taxonomy): domain Bacteria; phylum Verrucomicrobiota; class Verrucomicrobiia; order Chthoniobacterales; family Chthoniobacteraceae; genus JANNXQ01. The sequence goes on along the minus strand of JBGSYE010000517.1, from coordinate 3,098 downwards.
GTTCCGCCGCATTTCCCGGCTCGTGCAGGAGTCCATTGTCGCGATGCCGGATCAAATCCAACTGGCCGCAGGTCGCCGACGCGAGGCAGCATCGCCCGGCCGCCATCGCCTGGAGCAGGGAAAGCGGCTGGCCTTCAAACCGGCTCGGCAACACATAAAGCCCGCAGCGCTGAATGAGCGCCGCCTCCTCGTGCGGCGCGAACTTCGGCACGATTTCGGTATCCGCGTACAACTCCTGCGGCCACGAGCAGAGCGCCTCCGCAGGATCGACCCCGATGCCGCCCAATACCCAGCGCAGCCGCAGTCCACGTCGATGCAGAATCGCCGCCGCTTCCGCGAGGGTATCCGTGCCCTTCCGCCGCAACCACGATCCGAGAAATAGAATCGTCTGGCGCTGCGCCTCCGACGGCGGCGTCACATCACCGACGGGATTCACGCCATTGCGGAAGACCATCATCCGATCCCACGGCACTCCGTAGTGCATGTGGGCGAAAGCTGCATCCTCTTGATTGATCGCGAGCACTCCCGATGCGCGTCGCATTCCGGAATCGCCGGACCAACTCCGGAGCCGCCACAAAGGCGCCGTGAGCCAGCGGCAGATCCTGGCAACGAAAGTGGGAGCCGCATTCCCCCCCGCCTCCACCGCCGCGGCGCGCCGCTCGAGTCCGTGACTGAAGACGACTGCCGGGTGCCCGAACGCGATGAACAGTCCGGCAACCGGTTCGTGGAGCAGCAGGATCGGATCGCGCACTTCGAGTCGGCGGAAATGCCGCAGCGCGAGCAATGGAAAGAGACTCGGCGAATAGCGCGCACCCAATTGCGACGGGCCGATGTGGATGAATTCGTAGCCGCGATCGACGAAGGCCCGCCGCCAATGCCACGCCACGCGCCCCATGCCGCTGCCCTCCGAGATTTCCGTCTCAGCGACATGCACCACCACTCTCCCGGGAAGATCAGCACGAGGCATGGGCAGGCGGCATATGCGACGCTCGCGGCGCGCTTGTAAAGCTGGGAGCGCCGCCGTCCCGTGCAGCAACCAAAACTCACCCACCGACCAACTCCCGCTGGCGATAAGCGCGCGGCGGCACGCCGGTGAAGCGCTTGAAATCCTTGCTGAAAAAGTAGTGGTCGCCGTAGCCGACCTGGGCGGCGATTTCCTTGATCGCATCGCGTGTCTCTACGAGCCGGCGCTTGGCCTGGCTGATGCGCTCGCGCCGGAGCCAGTCGATCGGCGTCGTGCCGAAAGCCGATCGGAAGAGCCGCGTGAAGTGCGACTCGCTCATGCCGCAGAGCGCGGCGAGTTCGGCGACGCGATGCTTTTGAAAGTAGAAAAGCTTTATTTGCTCGACGGCGCGTTGCAGTACCGGCGGCGACAGGCGCTCCGCTGGCTGCCCTCGCTGCCGACTGGCAAAGGCTAGGGCGATGAGCCGGGCGATGGCCGCGTGGATGAGCGCGGGCGCCTCAGGCCGCGGGTCTTCCATGAGGGCGAAGACATCCCCGTAGATGACGCCGGCCGCCGTGGCATCGAATTCGACAAAGACCGGGACGCTCTCCAATTCGAGCACCTCGGCCACCCGGCTCAGGCGCGGCCCTTCGATACGCATCCAGTAGAGTTCCCACGGGTCGCGCGCCAAGGCTCCGTGTTCGTGCGGCCGGTGGCAATCGACCCACGCAAGTTGTCCAGGTCCGACCGGATGCTGCCGGCCGCCGACTCGCGTGTAGCCACGTCCGCGCAGGCAGAGGATGAGTTCGTGGCCGGGATAATGTTCGCGTCGGATATGGTGATCCGGCCCGCCAATGAGATGGCCGGCCCGCACGACGGTATAGAAGATTTCCTCGTGCAGCGGACTCGGCGTGGCGAAGAGCGAGATCGGAACGCGAGTCAATTTCTGAGTGGTGCGCACGACGGGACGCTACAGCATTCTTCGCCGTGCGCCCGTCCATAACCCAGCAGTGACCGGCAACGCGCAAACAGAGCGTCAGCCGTTGGCAAGAGCGGGTCGCTCTCCCTCGCAGGTCACGGCGCAGCGGTCACTTCCACCCGCAGAAAGCGTGAAGGCGGGGTGCCGATGAGAGTGTTGTCGCGGACTTTGAGGGTGGTGCCGTTGTCAAGCAGCACAGTTGTCGTCGCGGCACTGAAGGACGTGGGCTGCCCGGTCAGAAGCGTGCCGGCGCTTTGCACTTCGTAGGCGGCGCCGGGATGTTTGGTCAGCGTGATGGTGAGGTAGCCGCCTTCGACGACCACGGCGGGCTGGAGTTGGGCGTCGGGCACGGTCGGGTTCAGGTCGAAGGCGAGTTCGAGCAGTTCCGGCACGCCATCGCGGTCGAAATCATCCGCTGCGCCGTGCCCGGCGATGGTGCCCCAATACTGCAATTCCCACGCGTCGCGCAGTCCGTCGCCGTCCATGTCCGAAGCCACGATCCCCGTGCCGCTCACGTTGAGCGTAAAGACGCCCTCGTCCGCGTCGGAACTCACGATCCGGACGCTGGCCGTGCGCGAGCCCACCGCGGTGGGAGCGAACGTCACGGTGAATGTGGCCGTGGTATTGCCCGCGAGCGTGGCGGTCCCGAGTGGGCTGACGGCAAAGTCGCCCGGAGCAGCTCCCGCCACACTGATGGCGAGGCCAATCAAGCTGCCGACGCCGCTATTGCGGATAGTAACGGTCTGCGCGGGACTGCTCGATCCGACGAACACTGAGCCGAAGATCTGCGCGCTGCCGCCGCTCACGCGCTCGGTGCCGGCAGTCGTTGTCGTTCCGGCGAAGACCGCGATCTCGGGACTGTTTGGGAGGCCCATGAGTTCCGCGGCAAAACTCCCGTCATCATTGGAGGCCGAGGACTGGTGGACTTCCACCGCCATCACATTCATGCCCGTGGTGAGCGCACTCGCGGGCAACTCATACACCCAGGTCTTCGCTTCGTCGGCATTGGGGATATTGACCACCGACGGCTGTGTGTAAGTCACGGGGCCTTCCGCGATGTTGTCCCGCACGATTTCCGCTCCATTGAGATACACGACCGCGCCATCATCGCGCTTCAGATACAGAGCCAGCGAGGCATACCGCCCTGGGTCGGCGACCGTGAACGTATGGCGGAAG
>JBGSYE010000516.1:0-6930 GCA_041751075.1 Chthoniobacteraceae bacterium | reverse complement strand
GGGCAGCTCGCGGAGCTGGTTGCGGGAGAGAGACAGCATTTGCAATTGCTTGAGGTTGCCGAGGGCGGCGGGCAGCTCTCGGAGCTGGTTGCCGTCGAGTAATAGCGTTTGCAATTGCTTGAGCTCGCCGAGGGCGGTGGGCAGCTCGCGGAGCTGGTTGCGGGAGAGAGACAGGATTTGCAATTGCTTGAACTCGCCGAGGGCGGCGGGCCAAGTGGTGAGTCCGAGGTTGGAAAGGTCCAGCTGTGTCGCTCCCGTCTGCTTCGCCTCCGCGATCCGCTTTGCCACGATCTCCCCGAGGGCCGCCTTTCCGCCGAGGCCCAGCAAGTCTTTCCAGTTCATCTTCTCTCCTCCACCCTACACACCCTCCGACGCGCTCGCGCTCTTGGGACCTTCGGTGCCGTTGCCGACGCTGGCGGCCTGGAAACTCCACTCGCCGGAGCCGGGCGTTTTGGGGATCTGGCAGCCGCGGCGACTCCGTTCGCATGCCCGAACCGTCCCGTCATGCCTGTCGGGAGATGGACGAAGGCGAGCGCTGCCGTGGAACCGTTGAGCTGGACGCGGAATTCATCCTTCATGCGCCCCGTTATGCCGCAGCTCCGTGCGGTGGAGCAAATTTTTCCCCACATGGATCTCTTGCCGACGGTGCGCCGCCGCGGCGGTTTTCCCGGATCGGGGTGCGAGAGCGTTGGCTTGATTGGAGAGAACACCCGGCCTCGCGTGTGGTGGTCGGAGCCCCCGCGTATTGATTGGAGCGCCAACGGCGCTTCCTCATACCAGCCTGGGGCAACGCCCCAGGGTTTTCGTTCCACCAAGCGCCAGCGCTGAAGGCGCGATTCATTCATCTGAGCCGCGCTTTCAGCGCTCGCGCGATCTGGTCTGAATTTCCTGGGGCGTTGCCCCAGGCTGGTATGGGAGTGCGCCTTTGGCGCTAAACGACGACTTCGAACGAAAGAAAATTCACCGGATGGTACCGCCATTTCGAGCGCCTCCTCGTGGTTCGGCGAAGGCGACCCCGAGGAATGGATCGTTCTCACTTCTTCTTCACTCCGTCCGGCAGCCCATCGTCAGCAGCACATTTGCCCACAGGGCTTGATCGGCGGTCTGGATGGTGAGGACATGGTCGGGCGACTCCACCGCTTTGTAGAAGTCCCACTTCGGGATCGGCTCCACCTTCATGTCCACGCCGGCGTCGGCGGTGATCTGCCGGAGTTCCGCCCAGACCGGGGGCTCGCCGAATTTCGCGTAGGGATCGTCGGGCGGGATGCCCATCGTATTGAGATGATCGACCGGCACTTCACTGAGCAGCGCGCGGAGGACCTGGGCGACGGTCACAACGCCGGGGGTGAGATTGAGGCACACGAGTTCGGCATTCGGCCCGCGCTTGGTCGAGGCGGGATAGTTGCCGTCGGCGATGAGGATTTTCGAATGATGGCCTGCCCGCGCGACGATGCGCAGGATGTCGGGGTGAAGGAGGCGGGTGGTCTTAAGCATGCGGTATTCAGTATTCAGTATTCGGTATCCAGTCGGTCGGTCGCAGGGTCTGTCCTGTCTGAATACTGGAAACCGAACACTGAATACTGGTGCCGCCTGATGCCGCGCAGAATCCAATCATCGCGCAAGTCGTCGGAAGCTCTCGATGGTCTGCTTCGCCGCAGTCGCCGAATCCGGCAGCGGCACGATCTCGGCGGAAAGATAACCGTCGTAGCCGATGTCGCGCAGAGCGCCGATGATCGGCGCCATGTCGGTGTGGCCGAGTCCGATGGCGCGCCGATTCGAGTCCGCAAAATGCACATGGCCGACCATGCTGCCCGCTTCGCGCAAGGCGGCGGCGATGTCCGGCTCCTCGATGTTCATGTGGAAGAGATCGGAGAGGACGCGGACGCTGTCGGAGCGCAGAGTGCGCAGCCAGGCGGCGGCATCAGGCGTGCGATGAAAGAGATTCGTCTCGTAGCGATTCAGCGGCTCGTAGAGGAGCTGCGTGCCGTGCGTGGCGGCGTGGTCGCCGAGTGCGTCGAGTGCCTCGCCGAGCCAGGTCAGCGCTTGCTCGCGTGAGACTTCGCCTTCCCACCGGCCCTGCATCGAGCCGATGATCGCCGGCGCGCCAAACCCGCCAGCCAGATCCACGATCTCGCGGATGAAGGCGCGGGCTTTGTCCCGGATGACTGGGTCCGGGTGCGTGAGTGTCCACTTGTTCACGACCCAGCCGCCGCCGGTGCCGACCGCGGCGACTTTGAGCCCATGGTGGTCGAGAAGCGTGCGCAGTTCCCCGACGTCGATCACACCTGCCGATGACGGAAAGATCTCCACCGCATCGAACCCGAGCGCAGCAGCCTGCGCGCAGCCGTCCGCGAGGCCGTCCCAGAAAACGAATGGACCGCCCCGGGCTTGCGGGACGAGAGAGATGGTGATGGCGGATTTCACGGTGATCGGATGGGTTGGGTTCTTAACGCAGAGACGCGGAGGCGCAGAGGGCGCAGAGGTTCAGGCTCGGAAGTCTGCTGGCGATTCGGGAGCGGGTGGTGGGAGGAGATTGTTCACGATGCGATGCACGCCGTCTTTGAGGACGGCGACGTGGAAATTGATAATCAGACCAAGGCGCAGGTTTAGAAGTCGCAGATAGGTGAGCACCTTGAGTTTGTCGATGGCTGTGACTTGATCCTTTGCTTTGAGATCCACGACCACTTTGTCCGCGACGACGAGATCGGTCCGCAAATCCGCGGAAAGCGTGATTCCCTTATAGACGAACGGCACCTGTCGCTGCCGCGTAAAGTTCAACCCGCGCAGATACAATTCATGGCACATCGCCTCTTCATACGGCTTCTCGATCAGCCCCGGCCCCACTTCACGATGCACTTCGATCGCAGCGCCGATGATCAACCCGGAAAGTTCATTCTCGTGCATGTCTTATCTCTGCGTCCTCCGCGTCTCTGCGTCTCTGCGTTTTCAAAACTGGGCGCCGCCAACTATCCGACGAAGAGCGGCTTCAGATGCCGCACGTAGAGATTCTCCGTCACGTTCTTCCCCACGATCTCTTCGTTCGCCTTGAGTAGCTCCAGGTATCGCGGGCCGGCCTTGGCTGCGAGTTTGAATGATACGTGCAGGAGCTGGCGGAGGCTGGAGTTGAAGAGCGGATGCTTCTGATCGTGGCGGAGCGCGCCGGTGAATTGCTCGCTCGTCCACGCGTTCACCGCTACCGCGGTCGGCAGCTTCGCCTTGTCGATGTCGATGACGGACGCATACGGCGCGCAGAATTCATCCACATGCCCGATCGCCCCCGCGTAGATTTCCTTCGCGAAGGCCAGCGCGTCGCCGCCGGCCTCGGCGAGCCCGATGATCTCCTCGAGCCACGTCGTGCCCGCCGTCTTGAGATGCACGCCGGCGCCGAATTTCGGCAGTTCGCGGCGGATGATCGGGTAGAGCGAAAACTTGTCGCTGCCGCTGTGGACGCTGAGCTTGAGATTCGCCGGCAGGCTGTAGTGCGCGACGGCGTGGGCGATCACGGCGAGATCGTCGTGGAATTCGAGTTCGAACTTTGCGAGGTCGCCGACGTAATCCACGCCCTTGTTGAAGCGCCCGGTGAATTTCGGCGCGATGGTCTGCGCGGCCACCTTCTCGTCGGCGAGTGCAACGAGGATCACGAGCAGCTCCGGCGGCGTCTGCGGCGTGTCCGTTTCATCCATCGACACCTCGGCGATAATCCTGTCCGCGTCCTTGTTCGCCGCGATGTAGCGGTAGATCTCGCCCGCGTCCTGCACGGCGAGCAGGAACTTTCCGGCGATGCGCTCGATGTCGGCCCGGGTGGTGGTGAAAGGGGTCGCGATGTGCGGGATCGAGATGGTGCCGATCAGCTCGGGATGCCGGTCCACAAAGGCCGCGACCGCCTCCGGTGCCGCCGGCTTGCCGATGGAATCCGCGACATCGATAGTGAAGAAATCCGAGTGCGGCATGAAGCGATCCACGGTTTCGAGCCGGATGTGATCCGCGTCCACATGCCAGCCGCCTTTCCAGCCGAGCGCCTTCACCGCATCGCGCGCCGCGACGAGCACCGACTCCGGCTCGGAACCCACGAAGGTGTGTTCGCGATTCGACTTGTTCCAGACCGGCACGGCTTCGGCGCCGTCCTGTGCGAGGAGCTGGAAGGCGCGGAGCTGGGCTTTGGCCTGATGGGCGAAACGGTCGCCGACGCCGATGGAGTATTTTTCGAGAGTGAGCATGGGATGGACGGGTGGGGTCGCCGGGATGGCGTGTGGAAAGTGATACGCGTTCCGGCGGCGGACGGGAATGGCAGAGATTGCCTATGGCATGTCGATTCTTAATCCGCCGCCGCGGCGAGGATTAGCTCCCGCATGGCTCGCTCTCCCAGCTCGGGAATCCGCACAAAAGCGTCCGGCATTTGTTTTGACCCAGGTCTCCGAGGCGCGACGGATTCGGCTGCAGTTTGACGCGGCGCATCGTCGTTCCGATCCGTAATGTCGAGGGCGGTTCGCTGCTTACACGCGATGCCTCGCGACACCCCGTCGGACGAGCGCGTAGTCCTCAGTCAAATCTTGCGCGCTTGCCGCGTGCCGACGGCGCGCGTAGCCCCGCCCCATGAAGCTCTCGAGCGCATCACCGTCGAGGTTGGCAAGTGCGGGGGGCGCCCCCTGCATCCGCGGATTGCGCTTTCGCGTCACAGACTTGCTCGAACTGCTCGCCGCCGGTTAGAGAGTCACCCGATGACGCGATATCCACCCAACCCGGACGTGTCCAACCCTATGAGGGCGAGGGAACGATGGAGAAATTGCTTGCGATACGGTTCCGTGTCCCCCGCTATACCCGCGTTCGGTTTTCGGAACCGGGAGTTTTTTCTCTATTTGCACCATACCATTCCATGAAATCACGTATCTCTCATCTCGGCTGGATGACCGCAGGGTTGCTCGGCTGCTTCGGCACGGTCGCGCACGCGGCGGTTGAGCCGACCATCTTCGAGCAATACCAGCTGGAGCTGATCAATCGCGCGCGGGCGAATCCAAACGGCGAGGTGACGCGTCTCTCGGGACTGACCTGGGGCGATGCCGGGAACCCGCAGCCGGCCAGCTTGAATGAGGGTCTGCCTGCCGGCACCATCAGCGGGGCGCTTAAGCAGCCCCTCGCCTTCAACCTCGACCTGATCCAGGCCGCCCGCGACTACAGCAATCTGCTCCTCGCTAACAATGCCTTCTCCCACACCTTTGGCGGGACGAGTCCGGGCAGCCGCTCCCAAGCCGCGGGATACCCGAGCGCCTCCGTCGGGGAGAATATCTCCGTGGCGGCCAATAGCGGACCACTGGTGATCAATCAGGCGAGCGCGGAACAACTTCACAACCAGCTCTTCGTCGATAGCGACGTGCCGGGACGCGGCCATCGGCTCAATCTCATGGATCCGAACTGGCGCGAAGTCGGGCTCGGGCTCGGAGAATCGACGACCTACACCTTCCTGGGCGCGGGCTTTCCGAACGCCGTGCTCGGGACGGAGGATTTCGGGAGCGCGAACGGTCCGTTTCTTACCGGCGTGGTCTTTAACGACAACGTCACGCTCGATAACTTCTACACGCCCGGTGAGGGGCTGGGAGGGATCACCATGAATCTCTACGTGCCCGCGACCCTGACGCTCGCAGGCACGACAACGACTTACGGCAGCGGCGGATATAGTCTGCAGGTGGCGCCGGGTGCTTACGATGTGCAGTTCGTGAACGGCCTGGGCCAGATTTTCAGCACGACCGTGAACTGGAGCGGCGCGGAAAACTTCAAACTGGATGTCATCAATCCCGTCTTCGTGCCGGAGCCCGGAACCTGTGTGCTGCTCGGGTTCGGAGCGATGCTGCTGGCTCGCCGCCGGAGACACGGGCGACGGTAGGAGTAGCGGCTACATTACGAACTGCCTCGGCCGCCGGCGCCTCTCACGAGGAAATCCTGCGTGACTACGCCTTCCTCGAACCCGCCGACATCGAGGCGGCGCTGCTCTACGCTGCTCGTCAGGCCGATCACACGGTGCTCGCCGCGGCGTGAAGTTCCTCGTGGACAATCAGGGCCGGGGGCGAGTTGAGGTGCCATAAGAGGAAGCGGTCTTCGGCGGGCTGGCCAGAAACGAGCGCTGCAACTACTGAGGGGTTCCCTGCAACGAACAGGATCATTCCCGCAGTTCTCACCGCGACCGCAGTGTTTTCCGTCACGACACCGCGGATGGCTCACGCCGCCGACGCGGCTGCTGAGCTCGCCGCAGGCCGGGATGAGCGTGCCGGTCCGCCACGCGTCATTGTCCCCGAGGAGCATGATATGGGAGGCGCGCCCGCCGATGAAGTATTTCGCGCCAGTTTGGCCTGCCCAGGAGGATCTGCCAACCACGACACCTCCCAGCCGCTTGGATCATTGCGCCTCCCATGCCGCGCCGTTTCTTGACTGCCGAATGAATGAAGCTTCTAGCAGCCTGTCGGACTTTTCTTGCGTGGCGTGATAGAAGCGGGGATGCCCGCCCGCTTCGTCAACATCGACCACGACACGCCGCTCTTGCTGCCGCCAGACCTGCGCCAAGTGGGTGCCGCCCGATCACCTCGTCCACTTCATCATGGACACGGTGGGCGAACTCGACCTGCGCGGCGCGCGTGTCAACGAGCGTGGCACCGGCGATGAGCAGTATCCGCCGCGCATGATGCTCGGCCTGCTCATCTACAGCTACGCGACGGGCATCTTCGCCAGCCGACAGATCGAGCGCGCCACGCACGAGAACGTGGCGGTGCGGCTGCTCTGCGCGGACACCCACCCCGACCATGACACCCTCTGCGCCTTCCGCCGCACCCACCGCGAGTTGCTCGCGCGCAGCTTCGCGCAAGTCATCGAGCTTTCCGCACGTTGCGGCGTGCTCAAAGTGGGCGGCATCATCGTGGCCATCGACGGCACCAAGGTGCTCGC
>JBGSYE010000515.1:0-3355 GCA_041751075.1 Chthoniobacteraceae bacterium | reverse complement strand
TATCTGCCCCTCCGGCACGCGCAGATCGATGCCGGCCACCGCATCGACGCGGCCGAACTGCTTGCGCAACCCTCTGGTCGCGAGAACGTCCCGCGACAAAACTGGCGACCCCATCAACAGCCCGCTACCGGTGGTCGCCGTGCGCGAGGAGGGAGTCGATGTATTTGCGGTTCCCGAAGCGCATCCGCTCCACCATGATCCGGCCGACGGCCACCATGAGCTTGAATGCCGCGCCCGGATAAACTCCCGCGAGCGCCCGCACCGCCGACTGCGTGGCGCGCAGGAGCATGCAATTTTCAACCGCCTCCACATCCGCGGAGCGGGGCCCCTCATCGACCAAGGCCAGCTCGCCAAAAAAGTCGCCGGGGCCGAGGACAGCCAGCTCGAATTTCTCGCTGCCCCGCCGATGCAGGACGCGCGCGCGGCCCGACACGAGGATATACATGCAGTCGCCGGGCTCGTCCTGCCGCACCACGCACTCGCCGGCAGGAGCGTGGACCGGGTCGAGGAGTTCGAGGAAAGCGTCGATTTCCGCTTCCTTGAATTCCGTGAAAAGCCGCATGCCATGCAGCCGCTGCCGAGTGTCGATGCGGTCGCTCATAATGGAATCAGGCTGCGTCGAGGGTTTTGCCGTCGCGCTTTGCGGACCCGCCGCGCCGCGATCCGGCGACCTCTTCGCTGTGAGGGACGATTATCAGCGCGATTCCAAGCTGAGAAGAAATCTTTTGAGGCAACGCGATGGAGAAATCATCGGGTTTGCGGTTCAGTATCGGGCGGCACCCCAAGGTGAATCTGAAATCTGCATTCGAATATTCGAAATCCCTGATCCTCGCGGAGACGGAGGAGCTGATCGTGGTGAACAAGCCGGCGCGTCTGCTGGTGCATCCGAGCAAGCCGGATGGGAAATTCACGCTGTGGCAGGCGCTGCGGGAACTGCTGGCGTTCGAGATCGCGAATGGCGGGCAGGTGTCGATCATCAATCGCCTGGATCGCGAGACGAGCGGCGTGACGCTCGTGGCGAAGACGCGCGAGGCGGCGAGGAAATATTCGATGCTCATGGCCGGGCGCGCGATTGCGAAGGAATACGCGGCGCTCGTGTGGGGATGGCCAGCCAGCGATCATTACGAGGTGGACGCGCCGATCCTGCGACGGGGGGAGGTGGAGCCGTCTGCGATCCACCTCCAACGGATGATCCATCCCGATGGCGCGCCGGCCCAAACGAGGTTTGTGGTGGAGCGGCGATTCAAGCGCGCCGGCGAGCCTTTTGCGCAGATGCGCGCATTTCCGGGGACGGGGCGGATTCACCAAATCCGGATTCACCTCGCGCACCTCGGCCACCCTGTGGTCGGCGACAAAATCTACGGTCCGAGCGAGCGCTGCTATCTGGAGTTCATCGAGACGGGCTGGACGCCGCATCTTGCCAAAATTCTCCTGCTCGACCGGCATGCGCTGCATTCCGCGTCGCTGCAAGTCGGCAGCGAGCCGGCATGGACGGCGCCGCTGCCTGCAGATATGGCGGTCTTTGCCTCCAGTTAGAAGTCCCGCGACTCAGCTCGCGGACGCCGCGGTCTCGGCGTCCACATTCACCCGACGTCCACCCCGGTCGAAGCGCACTTTTCCATCGATGAGCGCGAAAATGGTGTAGTCGCGCCCGAGGCCGACGTTGCGCCCCGGGTGGAACTTGGTGCCGCGCTGGCGGATGATGATGTTGCCGGCGACCACGGCTTGGCTGCCAAATTTTTTCACGCCGAGCCGTTTGCTGACGCTGTCGCGCCCGTTCTTGACGCTGCCTTGTCCTTTTTTATGTGCCATGAGGAGTGGAGATTCGAGGGTTTAAAGCGCGATCAGGCGGTAATGCTCTTGATCTTGAGTTCGGTGATCTGGCGGCGGTGACCGACGGTGCGGTGGTAGCCTTTCCGCTTGCGATACTTATAGGCGATCACTTTTTTTGCCTTCTTCTGGCCAAGCACGTCGGCGACCACGGAAGCGCCGTCGAGGAACGGGGTGCCGGAGCGAATCGTGTCTCCGTCGGCGTGGAGAAGCACATCGGAAAATGTGGCCTCGGCGCCGGCTTCGACCGCGAGTTTCTCGACTTGAATGACGTCACCCTCGGCGACGCGGTATTGTTTGCCGCCAGTTTTGATGATTGCGTATGCCATAGAGAGTTTCCCGGAAAAGGGCGCAGAAAGTGGCACGCTGCGGGAGGGGGGGCAAGAGGAATCTCGGGCGTTCGGCGAAGGTGGGCGAGGTGGAATTATAAAACTTGCAATACGCGGCGACGTGACGGAAACATCCCGGCAGCGCGGGCATAGCTTAGTGGTAAAGCTCCAGCCTTCCAAGCTGGCTATGCGGGTTCGATTCCCGCTGCCCGCTCGCGACGCAGAGATCTGACGCTGAAATATTTCAAACAACCCGAACAAACCAAAATGAAGACACCAAATCGACACACCAAATTGTGGCTCTGCCTCGCGCTGCTTCTCAGCATGCTGGCGGTCCTCCCGTCCTCTACTTTCGCCGCGCCGAGCGAAGAGGCAAAGCAGCGCCTCGCGGCGGCCTTGCCTGAGAACGTAACCCCGGACACCGCAACCGCGGAGCAGCTCGAGGCGGCTGTCGCCTCGGCCCTGGGCGCAGACGGAATCACTCCCAAGCTTGCGGGCGATATTGTCCAATACGCGCTGAGCCGCCCAGGCATTCAAAATCTGCCCGGAGAGCAGTCAGTCACGTCGGCGCTCGAGCTGATGCAGGCCGCTCTGGCCGCGGCACCTGAGGGCGATCAGTATGTCAACGCGATCACGCTGGCCACAGTGTTCGTTGTGCCCGGTCTGTCGGTCGAGGCAAACGCCGAGCGGGAGCGCCGGGGCATGGCTCCTTTCACCAATGCGATGGTCAACCGCATGGTGAGGCAGCCATTCGAGGGCAATCCTCCGAGCGGGGTCCCCACGCCCACGTCGACTCCGACCCCAACACCCGCGCCGCAGGGTCCGCCACAGGGTGTCCCTCCGGGCCCTCCGCAAGGACTGCCTCCGGGGCCACCGCAAGGAGTTCCGCCGCCGGTGAATCCGCCGATGACTCCAGTGCAGAACACCTAACAGCTGGCTCGCCAGTTTCGGAAAACGCCATTGCGGCTTGCTGCCGCAGTGGCGTTTTCTTTTTCCGAATACGTTTATGAACTCTCTCCTCCTGGCTCTGGTGGTTGCGGCTTTCCTCCTCATCGAGGTGCTCATCGGAGGGACACGGCTGCTCTTTAGCCTGCCGAGCTATTGTCTGCTGGCCGTCGCGGCGTGCCTCGGCACGATCAGCCTGTGGAGGCCGGTGATGCCCGCCAAGTCATCCTGTCTCGTGGCGATTGCGCTCT
>JBGSYE010000514.1:0-3698 GCA_041751075.1 Chthoniobacteraceae bacterium | reverse complement strand
CACTTCGCCGAGCTTCACGCAATCCGCAGCAGGCACGCCCATGAGCCAGGCGAAGGGAGCATTCGCGTAGCCAAAGAGCGTCTCCAGCTTCAGCGGCTGCGCCACGCCGAAGAGCCCCTGCACGCCGACCAGCAGGCCATTGAGCATCGCCACGACGGCGACAAAGGCGATGAGCATGGCCATCACGTTCATCGCCAGCTTCATCCCATCGCCGGCTCCGAGGCAGAGCGCGTCGATGCCATTCTGCGAGTGGCGCTCGAGCTGGGCGTGCGCGCCAGCGGCGGTCTCGCTGGCTTCCGTCTCGGGCAGCATGATCTTCGCGATGAGCAGCGCGGCGGGGGCGCTCATCACGCTCGCCGTCAGGAGATGCCCCGCCATGTCCATGCGGCCCGCCGCATTCCCAAAGGCGACGTAGGCCGCGAGCACGCCACCGGCGATCGTGGCCATGCCGCCGACCATCAGCGCCATCACTTCGCTGCGCGTCATGCGCTGGAGGTAGGGCTTGATGACGAGCGGCGCCTCGGTCTGGCCCATGAAGATATTCGCCGCCGCCGCGAGGCTTTCGCTCCCGCTCGTGCCCATGAGCCGCTGCATCACCCAGGCGATCCCTTGCACCACCCGCTGGAGGATGCCGTAGTGGTAGAGGAAAGAGGAAAGCGCAGAGACGAAGATGATCGTGCCCGTGACGGTGACCACAAAGATGAAGCCGTGGCCCGGTCCGAATTTTTCGACGAGCAGATCTCCGTCGCCGAGCGGCCCAAAGACAAAGCGCACGCCTTCCTCCGCATAGCCGAGCAGCTTGCCGATCGTGTCATTGGCCAAGCTGAAGAAGGCCCGGCCCGGGGTCGTCTTGAGGATGAGGAAGGCGAGCGTGAACTGCAGGCACACGCCGCTGAGGACCGTCCGCACCGGGAAGCGGCGGCGATCGAGCGAGAGCGCCCAGGCCAGCGCGAGGAAAGTCGCGAGCCCGAGGAAGCTGACGAGCTGGGAAGGCATGGGCGCCAAGCTATGGATCGCGCCCCGCGCGCGCCAAGCACCGAACCGCACCCTGAAATACGCGTTGCTGGTGCCCCTCACGCTGGATAACCTGACTGCCTCACCTTCAACGCCAAATCTTATGTCCACAGCCACCGCCTCCGCTCCCTCGGCCGCCACCCAGACCAGCCAGCTCGATCAGCTCAAGAAGCTCACCAAGGTCGTCGCGGATACCGGCGACTTTGAGTCGATGCGCGAATTCAAGCCGCAGGACGCAACCACGAATCCATCGCTCATCCTCGCCGCCGCGACCAAGCCGCAATACGCCCATCTCCTCGATCAGGCGGTGAAGGATCGCAGCGGCAGCGGGCTCACCGGGGCGCGCCAGCTCGACGACATCATCGACCATGTGCTCGTCGCCTTCGGCCTGGAGATTTTGAAGATCGTCCCCGGGCGTGTTTCGACCGAGACCGACGCGCGCCTTTCCTTCGATACCGAGGGCACCATCGCCAAGGCCCGCCAGCTCATCGCGCTGTATGAGGCGGGCGGCATCAAGCGCGACCGCATTCTGATCAAAATCGCCTCGACCTGGGAAGGCATCAAAGCCGCGGAGGTGCTGGAAAAGGAAGGCATCCACTGCAATCTCACCCTGCTCTTCTCGATGGCCCAAGCCATCGCGTGCGCGGAGGCAAAGGTGCAGCTCATCTCGCCTTTCGTCGGCCGCATCCTCGACTGGTGGAAAGCCGCGACGAAGAAAGACTACGCGCCCGCCGAAGACCCCGGCGTGCAGTCCGTGACGGAGATCTTCAACTACTACAAGAAGTTCGGCTACCGCACCGAAGTCATGGGCGCGAGCTTCCGGAACAAGGGCGAAATCACCGAACTGGCCGGCTGCGATCTGCTCACGATCAGCCCCGCGCTCCTCGGCGAACTCGCCACCTCGACCGATCCCGTCCCGCGCAAGCTCGACCCCCAGGCCGCCGCCAGGCTCGATCTCAAGCAGGTGCATCTCGACGAGAAGACCTTCCGCCTGCAGCTCAACGACGATGCCATGGCCACGGAGAAAACCGCGGACGGCATCCGCAAATTCGCCGCGGACATCGTGAAGCTCGAGCAGGTGATCGCCGGGAAGGTGTAGAGCCGCCTCGGCAAAGCCACCTCTGGCAGACTACGCCAATTTGCGCCGCCGACCCGCGGAAGGAAGCGGAGGTTCTTCGCAGAGCCGCAATTGCATGGCGGAGTCGGCCGGCAATTCATTCCCGTCGGAATAGGCGCGTCCATAAGTGCGACCCGCGAAGGCCCCCGGTGCTTCTGGAGCCTCGTTGCCCCAAACGGTCCAATTTTCTCGTCGCGTCCGAGCGAAAAGCTCGAGATACGGCCCCCAGGAACAGGATTCGATCAGCCGATACAACTCGTCGGGCTTGCGCGAATGCTCACGCTTTCGTGTCCCGATGAGATTTACCTGACGCCGCCCTGGCGGTAACGTTCGCACGGCTTTCCCGCGGACTCCGAAAAGGATCAACTCGGTCACGTTGCGAAAATAGAAGCCGACTCCGCGACCGTCGCTGCCACCGTCCTTTCGGATCTTGTGCCAGACGATATTCGACTTGTACTCGAAGCCCCACGCACGCATGACCCGCAAGCCATCTTCGAGCAAGGCGTTGGGCACCCACAGGTAGAGATGCGACCGCTCCGCCGCAAACATGTGGACCGGTAGTTCGACAATCTCTTGCAATGACATGGTCGCGTAGCGGGAAAGGCGCTTGTGCTCGGGCGCCATCTTGCCGGTGCGATTTTGAAACTGCCACGGGGGATCTGCGAGGATGGTCCCGAAGCGACCGCGAACGCTGGAGATCAAATGGTCAGTAGCACTCATGGTTCGTCTTCGACAACGGGAGTTCG
This sequence comes from Chthoniobacteraceae bacterium, assembly GCA_041751075.1. Taxonomy (GTDB): domain Bacteria; phylum Verrucomicrobiota; class Verrucomicrobiia; order Chthoniobacterales; family Chthoniobacteraceae; genus JANNXQ01. The sequence goes on along the minus strand of JBGSYE010000514.1, from coordinate 821 downwards.
GCGGAGCAGAGAAGGTTCAATATACCGCTCGAGGGTCGGCCCAATATCCACCCACTTCGTTCGCCGCCCGGCTTTGAATTCTTCCACGAGGGCAGGCATCTCGACATCTGGAACGTCTTCCAGATACAACGCGGGCCGGATGCCGAAAACAAGCACCGGACAACCGCCCCCTCCACCACCGTTCAGACGTGGCAGCAGTTTGCTCATATGCGTCGTCGAGTTTCCATAGCTCTTCCCTTTACCGAGGCGATTAAAGATGGACTGCAACTCATCGCAGCGGGTGACGATCACGCCGACACTCAAGGCGCGGAGCTCGAAAAGGAGGCGGAAGTTATTCAGATCACGGTCAAAGAACGGATCTTTATTGTTCCACTCGATCTCCAATCCCACCTTCTTTTTGAAACAATCCACCTTGTGCGTCGGACTTTCCCGCGACTCCCCATCCACGACGATGGAAGTCGCAAACTCGCGCTCTTCCCACCCGCAATCCGCGAGCGGCCCGTCGATCGCCGCCGCAATCAGGCTCTTGCTCCCACCAGGAACCGCCACACGGCTCTTCAGCAGTCGAAAGGCGGACAAGACCCGGCAGATCTCCTGCCACTCTTCTGGAAAATCTTTCATCAGAACCGCGGAGGCGTGCCGCCATTCGTGGATCTCGTAGAGTTCATGCAGGGGTGCTGGGATGTCCGTGAGCGCCACAGGCTCTTTGTAGTTCGGCCGAACAGCCGGGCAAGTCCGCGGTGCTGAAATCGCTCGCGTTGCTAAAACCTCACCGTCTCCCGGTGGATCATCGGCGCGAGCTTCGCGATGAAATCGCGCAG
>JBGSYE010000513.1:0-4258 GCA_041751075.1 Chthoniobacteraceae bacterium | reverse complement strand
ATCCGGAGGCGGATTGCCGCCCGGGCCGCCCATGGCGCCCGAGCCGTCGCCGCCGGGTGGCGGAGGGGTCGAGGTAAGGTGCACCCTGGCGCGCATGAAGACTCGCGCCGGGTTGCCCAGAAGCAGGCACTCGACGCGCTGCGAGCCATCGCCGACATCCATCGTCGCAGGGAAGTAATCCACGCCCGGCACCGCCGGCACCCAGGTGGTGAGATCCGTCGATTTCTCGTACGTGTAGAGCAGGTCGGTGGCGTACTTCGGGCGCAGATGCGCGAAGATGCGGGCGTTGCCGGTCCGGTTCAGCGCGGGCAGGCCGGCCCGGTCGCCATTTTTCAGCGGATGCAGGAAGAAGGCATACTTCAGCAAATTGCTGAGGCTGCTCCGGCCCGGATCGTCGGAGATGCCGCTGATGCCCGGGCCCCCGCTGCCAAAGTAGGCGCTCGCAAAGGCGGCGTAGTTCGGCAGCGGACCGACGTGGAGATTCAACGCGGTGCTGACGGATTTCCCCAAACTGTCCGTCGCCTGGACGGTGAATTGCGCCTGGCCCTGGGCGCCGCTCGCGGGATCGAGCGTCAGCACGCCGGTCGAGGCGTCGATGCCGGCGAATGCGACGAGGCCCGGGTTGGTGTTGCCGATCACCGAATACGTCAACGGCGCCCCCGGTTCCTGCGGATCCTGGAAGGCTGGAAGCAGAGGGACGAGCGCCGGATGAGGTGGCTCCTGGATGACGACGGGGTGCAGCCCGAGGGTCACCGGGGCGGCGTCAAGCGTGACCGCGATGACGTGGGTGGAAACATCGGGCGCGGGCGTGCTCGTGAGCAGCGCGCCGGTCCCGGAATGGCGGGCGGTGCTTGCCAGCGGGCCATTGGCGAGGTGGGTGAGTCGGAGGGTGGGAGAGGCCGACGAGGCGTCGCTGGAGAGGTTCAGGACCACGAAGAATCGCGCGAGCGCACCGGATGCGATCTGGAGCGCCGCCGGATCGGAGCCTTCAAAGGAGAGATTCACCGCGCCATCGCCGCCGAGCGGGAGGAACAGTTTCTGGGCGACGAGCAGATCGCTCGCGGCTTCAAAGGCACCCGAGGTATTAGCATCGCGATAGACCTCGAGGCTGGCCACGAGCGCCGTCGCGGATGCGCGATCGAGAGGCACAGCGGCCGATGCTTCAAACCGGAGCCCGAGGCTGTCCCATTGGATCACCGGGATTCCGGCGGTGGCGGGATTGCTGAGGATGACTCGCAGCAGGGCGCGCTTCTGACCTTCGGGAAATTGCGCTGGCGCGAGATTCGTCGCGGCCATGGCAAACTGCTGGGCGCACGCTGCCGGCGCTGCAATCGCCATCGCCACGGCGATCGCTGTGCCGCCACGAAAGCCGGCCAAACGCAGGAGTTGTTTTGAGATCGGCACCAGTCGATTAAAATATTTATTGTTCAATGATGTGTTCATGACGCCCCCGGTTACGATTGCGTTGCCAACGGGAAATACTCAGGAAACGGATCGCCGGGAGAGGACGTATCCGCAGGGGGAGCGGCGTTGAAAAATCGCTGTCGCAGGCGGGTGTGCAAGCAAATTTTATCAAAGAAATGGCGCGCGGAAGCCTGAGTTGTTAATTCCTCGGAAGGAAAGGGAAAAGCTATGAATACGCGTAGCAGAGTGCGGAGAAATCGAGGGCCTTGAGACTCTCAAATTTATAACAATCGCTCAAGACAAACCTGCCAGCCGGAGGCGAATTGCTCCGGATTGTGGGCCAGGAAAGACACGAAAGTGCGGTCTTTTCGTGTTTCGTGGACCCCCCTAACTCGGGATCCTGGATTACGGTGCCGCGCTCGACTTCTCCGCCGGGTGCCGTTGAAAGTGCAGCCGTAGCACCCGCCGCCCGTCGGTCTCCGTGACGCTCACGCGATAGTCTTCGATGGTCACCTGTTCGCCCTGTTTCGGCATGTGGCCGACGAGATGGGTGACGTAGCCGCCCACGGTGCTCACTTCATCGCTCTCGATCTCCAGTCCCATCAAATCCTTCAACTCGTAAAGCCCGAGGGAGCCGGCGACGTCGAATTCATTCTCGTTCACCCGCCGCAGTTCGGGTTTCTCGGCATCGAATTCGTCCTGGATGTCCCCCACCAGTTCTTCCAACACATTGTCCAGCGTCACGATCCCGGTGGTGCCGCCAAATTCATCCACCACGAGCGCCAGATGCGCGTGTTTGCTGAGAAAGAAGGTCAGCAGTTTTTCCAGTGCCATCATCTCGGGCACATGGAGCAGGTCGCGGCGGATGGCGTGCAAATCCGGCGCCGACTCGCGCATGAGCTTGAGCAGATCCTTGATGTGAACAAGGCCGATGGTGTTGTCGAGATGGCCTTCGCAGAGGGGGAAGCGGGTGTGCCGGGATTCGAGCGCGCTCTTCAAGTTCTCCTCGAACGACTCCTCGGTATTCAGAAAGACCACGTCGCCCCGCGGCGTGGTGATGTCGCGCACCACGCGATCCGCCATGTCGAGGGCGTTGATGAGGATTTCCCGTCCGAGCGAGGAGACTTCCTCGGCCTTCTCGCTTTCGGCGAGGATCACGCGCAACTCCTCCTCGCTGTGCGCCAGTTCGCCTTCGCTCACCGGATGCAGCTTGAAGACGTGCTTGAGGATCAGATTCGCCGCGCCGTTCAGAAACCAGATCGCTGGTTTGAAAACCACGTAAAAGAGTCCGAGCGGACGCGCCACCCAGAGCGTGGTCGGGAGCGACTTGCGGATCGCGAGCGACTTCGGGGCAAGTTCGCCGAGGACGATGTGGAGGAAGGTGATGAGGCCAAAGGCCAGCGCCACGGAGACCGGCCGGATGACGCCTTCCGCGTCGATCCCTGCGAGGAAGAAGAAGGGCTGGAGCATCCGCGCGAGGAAGGGCTCTCCGACCCAGCCGAGCGCCAGACTCGCGAGGGTGATGCCGAGCTGGGTGGCGGAAAGATACGCGTCGAGGTGCACCGTGACGTGGCGCGCAAAGGACGCCCGGCTTTCGCCCTCACCCTCGACCGCCTCGAGCTGGCTGCTCCGCACCTTTACGATGGCAAACTCCGACGCCACGAAGAACCCATTCAGAAGCACCAGGAAGAGCACCACGGCTAGCTGGAAGAAGATCGTGCCGCCGGAATCCCATTCCCGCGCGATCACCTCCGTCGAAGCCAGCAGCAGAAAGGCCAGGGTCACGAGCGGCATCCCTCCCAGAGCGGAGCTTCGGCGTGGGCGGGTTCTGGTTCAGTCATCAGTGCAGGCTCCTGAAAAAGCAAAACGAGCCGCGGATGCGAGACCCGCGACTCGAGTTAAAAACTTCCGAGGCGGCACCTACCAACTCGACTTCGTCACGCCCGGGATCATCCCGTTCGAGGCGAGTTCACGAAACGCGATGCGGGAGAGCTTGAAGCGGCCGATGTAGGCGCGCTTGCGCCCCGTGGCCTGGCAGCGGCGGCTCAGGCGCACCGGGCTGGCATTCTTCGGCAGGGCCTGGAGGGCGAGGTAGTCGCCTTTCTTTTTCAGTTCAGCGCGGATCGCGGCGAATTTCGCCACCGTCGCAGATTTGCGTTTTTCACGTTCGAGCCAGCAGGTTTTTGCCATAAAAAGGTTGAGAGGGCGCGGAAGCTAGCGATTGAGAAAGGCAACGCAAGGAGAAAAAAGCGCCCGGAAGGCTGGCGTGTGAGGCGGACCGCCGCGTTGGCTTTCCGGACGCCGTGCAGGGCTGGGCGGCCACGCAGATCACGAGGCGGCGGTGGAGGCGGTGCGGAAGAGATCGAGATAAGCGGCGGCCTGCCGCACGGGATCGAAGATCGGCGCGGCGTGTTTTTGGATATTCAGTCTTTGCTCGAAGCGCAACGGCACCTGGGCCAGCGCTTCATCGATGGAGTGCTGCAGCGAGTGGACATCGATCGACTCCGCGAGGCGTCCGCACTCCGGCGCCGGCATCATCTCCGGGATCCCGCCGGTGCGAAAAGCGACCACCGGCGTGCCGCAGGCGAGGGACTCGGCGATCGTGTTCGGAAAATTATCCACCGGCGCCGGATGCACGAGCACGTCGGCCGCCGAGTAGATGAGCGCTTTCATCCGATCGTCGGTCACGTAGCCGAGGGAGCGGCAGCGGACATGGGGCGGGAAGCCGGAGAGTGCTCCATGCCCGAGCGTCCACACCTCGACGTCGCGACGCAAGGCCGCGAGGGCCGGCGCGACGAGCGATCCGCCTTTGCGCCTTTCCGTGAGGTAGTCGGCGACGAAGAGCAGCGTGGGG
>JBGSYE010000512.1:0-15164 GCA_041751075.1 Chthoniobacteraceae bacterium | reverse complement strand
GACATAGCCGACGCCTTCCTCATTTTGGAAATAGATGCTGCCTTCCGCGACGCGATGGGAGAGGCGGAGAAGTTGCCGCCGAGGCGCTCGATCCAGTGCACGGCGCCAGCGCGCGCATCGGCACAGGTGGCGATCCCGGCGTCGGAGACGAAGAACACTTCGTCGCCCACGGCCACGGCGGAGGCGGTGTGCTGCGCGCCTTTGGAGATGGTCCAGGCGATGTGCGTCGCGGTGGCGTCGCCGGTCGCGCCGGCGGGTTTGATGGCGTGGAAGACCGGCGTGTGGAAGATCGAGCTGACGTAGAGCAGGTCGTGCGCAAAGACGGGTGGCGGGACCACGGGGTAACCTTCGCCGTAGCCCACGCGCCAGCGCTCGCGGCCATCCTTTAAGTCGTAGGCGGCGACGAAGCCGCTGCCGGGACTCACAATCTGACCACCGCACGGACGCCGGGGTCCGGTTCGACCGTGAGAAGGGCGTCGGTGACGGCGGAGAGGAACCTTTTCACTGCGGCGAGGTTTCCGGCGTCGGTACGCACGGTCTCGCCGACGACATCCGCCGGCGTCAGGTCCGGCTGCAGGACGAAATCGCGAGAATCGACGACCGCCTTTGCCACCGCCGTCGCCACATCCCTCTCGCTGGGAGTGCCTGGCGGGTCGCTCCTGGACGCCGCCAGGGACAACCGCCCTATGATGGCCCGCTGGGCTGCGACCGCGCTTCCGGGAGCTGGGGCCGGCGCGCTTTTCCTCAGAAAGATGAGCGCGCTGGCATACAGGAAAATACGGAGAGGATGTCGCATGGGGCACCGCGGTGCGTCTCGCGGCGAGATGACGGTCGAGGCGCGCGTAGGTTCAATTCAGCAAGCTCCCATCCCTACCGGCTCTCAAAAAAAGCCGATGTCGTCGATTTGGGACATGCGGATCGGGCAGCCTGTAGGAACAAGACCGATAGCAATATCGGATCAATCGTTCTGTTCATAAGGCACTCAGTTCGCTACAAACGGTCGCTGTCGCTTTTTCCTGCATCTGGCGTTTCCGAGAATCGGCACGCTGGAGCCAAGTGGAAGCGGCGGCCTGAATAAACGTATGACCGAACCGATCTCCAAATGGGAAGTGGTGCCGTGCTTGAGAACCTTCTGGTTCCCAGCTGTTGCAGCGTGGATTGCCGTGAGCCCGATGAATGCCATGGCTGCTGCGACGGCCGAAGGCGGGAAAGTGGAGGCGTCGGCGCCCGCAGTCGCGCAGTCCAGTGGAGAAAGCCGGACGATGCCGGGGCATTCCGCCACTTCCATCCGGGCCAACCTCGCGAGAGTCGCGGCCTCGGCGTTTGAGCCGGCGAGTGGGGGAATCGTCGATCTGGCTACGTTCGGCGCCAAACCCGGCGCGGCGATACTGAACGTGCCGGCACCGGGGGCGCTTTCGCCGGTCGCACCGGCGAAGGATCACATCCCGGAGCCGGGGGCCATTGGTTTTGGACTGGCCGTGGCTGCGCTGATCTTCGGCAATTTCGCAAAAGCCCTGATGCGTTGCTGGAAGATCACCAGTACGACTCCGAATCGGAAACCGTAGTGGACGGCGACTGCGATCGGCCGTGATCTAGTCCGCCACTTGCCGTGAATTTTCACTCAGCGATTCTCCCCGCTTGAAACTTTCGGCGATCATGGTTGAGTCGGAGGCGTCACTCTGCAGGCCGAAACGAGCATGGCACCGTCCCTGCGACACCCACCACTGAAGCGAGTTATTCCCGAGCACCTTTCAATTTGTCTATGACGCCTGATGACGCGGAAAAAGTCCGGTGGTTCTGCCTCAAGAGCCAGCCCAAGCACGAGCACATCGCAGCCGCACATCTGCGGCAGATGACGGGAGTGGAGGTGTTCTGCCCGCGGCTACGATTCAAGCGCCCGACGGTGCGCGGGCCAAAGTGGTTCGAGGAGGCGATGTTTCCCGGTTATTTATTTTCGCGCTTCCACTTCGCGGCCCGGCACAAGGAAGTGCGCTACGCCATGGGCATCAGCAATATCCTCCGATTCGGGACACACTACGCGGTGATCGAGGACGCGGTCATCGCGAGCCTGCGCGAGACGACCAATGGCGACCAGATCGCGGTGATCGAGACCAATATCGTGGTCGGCGACAGTGTGAAAATCGTGGAGGGCAGTCTGCGCGGGCTCGAAGCCGTCGTGACCAGCATCCTGTCGGGACGGGAGCGCGTGCGGGTCCTCTTGAATTTCCTCGGGCGTGAGATCCACGCGGAACTGAATCGTCCCGCGGTGCTCCCGGCGAAGCGCCACCCGCTGGCGGCGTGACCCGCTGACGGGGCCTCTGCCCGCCGATTTTCAGGGAGCGTAGGTGAAGCTCCAGCGGGTCTCCATTTTCCGTGCGCCGGACTTTGCAGTGACGATCACGGTGTAGCCGCCGGGCTTCAGCGGCATCGTCGGAGTGAAAGAGATAGTCTTGGATTCTTCGTCGAACTTTGCCGGGACCAGGCCGACGCCACTCACACGCATCTCTACCGTGCCGGCATCGAACGCTCCCATGGTCGAGAGGTTCGTTTTCAACTCAGGCCTGGCATTGCCGATGACCTCGTTATTCATCGGCTGCGTCACCATCGAGACGGCGGCATCCTGGGCCATCGCGGGTTCCCCGCTCGGCGCCATCATGCCCTGGAAAGAGATGGCCACTGCGAAAGCATCGCGTCCCTGAGCGTCTTTGCTCTTCACGTCATAGCGCCCGAGGGTCATGGCGTCGGTAGTCATGCCGAGCCGCTGGCCGTAAACCGTGAACGCCGCCTCGTAGCCCGCGACCCTGGCGGCTTCCTGGATTTTTGCGTTGGTGGTGCCGCCCACGTAGGCCAGCGTCGCGCACCGGATGCCGAGACGGTCTTCGATGGTTCCCTTCGAGCGCTCGAGTTCATCCTTCAGCCACTCGTCGTAGGTTCCCTTGAATTTCGTTAGCTTTTGCCGGAGATCGTGATGGGAAACCGTGTGGCTGCCGATCTCCACTCCGGCGTCGCGCAGTTCTGCGAGTTGATCCCAGGTGATCGCCTTCCCGCCGGTGTTGATGTAGTTGAGGTACACAAACAACGTGAACGGGTATCCGAATTTCTTCAGGATCGGCCAGGCAACCTCGTAGCCTGACACGTAGCCGTCGTCGATGGAGATAATGACACTCTTGGGCGGGATGCTTTTTTCCCCGCGTCGCCAGGCGAGGAAATCCTGCATCGATATGACGGCCACGCCCGCATCCTGGATCTCCTGCATTTGTTTTTCGAAGAGCTCCGGGTCGATCGACAGCGGGCCCCCGGCTTTGCCTTCGAGACGGTGATAGCAGAGCACGACGACCTGTGCATGGGGGTCGATGACGGGGCGTGCGGGTGGCTCGGGCGCATTCTCTTTCGGCTTCGGGGCCGCGAGTTCCGGGGCAGGTGTCGCCGGAGCCGGTGTGGCGACGGCGGCGATGGGTGCGGGTGCCGGTGTCACGTCGGCTTTTTTCCTCGGGAAGGGGAGTTTGATTTTATCGCAGCCAGCGACGGCCAGCGCTGCGACGGCGAAGAAAAAGAAGGATTTGCGAATCATGTTTCTCGAGTCCGATAGCGGACGGCTGGCAAAAATACAGGAAGCGTCGTTTGTGGGAAGGTCCAACGTGTTCTTTGTCGGAATCCTGCGTCAACGCGGACTGCAACGACTGTACTACTCGAGGCCGAGCTTGCGGAAAGTTTCGTCCACATGCCGGAAATGATGATCCAGCGAGCACAGGCGCGCGATCTCGTCGGGTGGAATGCTGGCGGTAATCTCTGGCTCGGCGACGAGATTCTCCTGGAGCGACCGGTCGCCCTGCCAGGTCTTCATCGCGGCGCGCTGGACGGCTTCATACGCCGCTCTCCGCTCGAGGCCGCGCTCGGTGAGTTTCAAGAGGATCGTCTGCGAATGGTAGAGGCCCTTCGTGAGCTTCAGGTTGCGCTCCATGTTTTCGGGATACACGAGCAGGCGATCCACGAGCTTTCGGAGCAACACCAGCATGTAGTCGAGCAGGATGCACGAATCTGGGAAAATGACTCGCTCGACGGAGGAATGGCTGATGTCGCGCTCGTGCCAGAGCGCCACATTCTCCAGGGCCGCGAGTGCATTGCCGCGGATGAGGCGGGCGAGGCCGCTCAGCTTTTCTCCGGTGATCGGGTTGCGCTTGTGCGGCATCGCCGAGCTGCCCTTCTGTCCGGCGGAGAAATACTCCTCCACCTCGAGCACTTCGGTGCGCTGGAGATGGCGGAATTCCGTCGCCCACCGATCGACGCTCGAAGCGATGAGCGCCAGCACGGTGTGATATTCCGCGTGCCGATCGCGCTGGAGGATCTGTGTGCTCAGGGCAGCCGGCTCCAGCCCGAGGCGCTGGCACACGCGCTCTTCGACGCGCGGATCCAGATGTGCGTGGGTACCCACTGCGCCGCTCAGTTTCCCGACTCGCATGCGCGGCTGCACCTCTTCGAGCCGCTGCAGCGCGCGGCCAAACTCGTCATGCATCAGCGCCAGCTTCAGGCCAAAGGTGATCGGCTCGGCGTGTATCCCGTGGCTGCGCCCGATCATGGGCGTGTGCTGGAATTCGCGTGCCCGGCGGGCGATCGTCTCGCGCAATTCCCGTACGTCCTTCAGAAGAATGTCCGACGCCTGAGCGGTCTGCACCGCGAGCGTCGTATCGAGCACGTCGGAGCTAGTCATTCCCTGGTGCATCCATCGGCAAGCCGGGCCGACGTAGCTCGCGACATTCTCCAGGAAGGCAATCACGTCGTGGTTCGTCCGCTTCTCGATCTCCATGATTTCCGCGACATCGAATCGCGCCTTTGCCCGGATGGTTTTCGCGTCCGCCTCCGGGACTACGCCGATCTCCGCTTGCGCCTCGCAAGCCAGTGTTTCAATTTCGAGCCAAATCTCATATTTGCGTTGATCGGCCCATATGGCCGCCATTTCGGGAAGGGTATAACGTTCGATCACAGGCGACGCAGCGTGCCAAGCCGCGAGGGTCAGGAGAAGGTCAAAGTGCCGCGAATGGCCGCGCGCTGTTTCCAGTGCCGCCATTGCCCCAAAAAACAACTTACCCCGCCCGGGCTTGGAAGCCCGGAACGGGGTGTTGTGAAACTTACGGACTCCGAAGAGGCCGCCTCAACCTGTTGTCGGTGAGGACTTAATAAACGCGCGCCCGGACCGATTGGCCGCGGCTGGCGAGACGGACCCGACCGGTGTCGAGCAGGTCGGCCACGGCGGCGACAGTCTCCTGACTGTTGCGGCTGTAGGAGCTGACCGCGAGGATCAGGTCGCCGAGGCTGTAGTTGACGCGGCTGGCTTTCTTGAGTGGCTTTTTCATGGTGATGAGTGGGTATTGAGGGTGTCCCTCAAATTTTAGCAGGGGGCGTGCCAAGTGCATCATAGGTTCGTATTTGGTGAAAGTTTGGACGTATTCAGGCGGACTTCGTTCAATACTTTTTTTATGCCAGTCAACGGACAGCGCCGGTTCGTCGCGCCTCGCGTCTGGCGCAGTGCCTCACTGTGGAACGAAGCGCCTCGAATCCCCGGCCCTGCGTGAAGCATCCTGAGAACCTCCACGCTCGAGGGATGAGACTACGCCGTTTGCGTCTGCAGGAGCACCGTGAAGGTGGAGCCTTTGCCGAGCTGCGTGCGAATCATGATCGCGCCTTCGGCCTCCCGGACGAGCCGTTTGACGATCGAGAGGCCGAGGCCAGTCCCGCGGTCGGGAGATTTCGTCGTGAAGCGCTCCTCGAACATTTTGGCCAGAACCGGAGGAGTGATGCCGGGACCGTCATCGATGATCGAGAGCGCGAGGAGTGGAGTGCGATTGGCGAAGGCCTCGCGATTGATGAAGCGTTCCGTCGGACCGTCGAGATAGGCCGGGACATCGAGCGGGTTCGGATGCACGGCGCAGTGGACATCGACCCGGTGCGGTGTCTCGCACGCCTGGAGGGCGTTGATAGTGAGATTCAGGAGGATCTGGAGGAAATCGGTGCCGTTGATATCCGCGATGATGTCCTGATCGAGACGGTGGACGGTGAGCTGGTTGCCCTTGGCACTCGGGTGGCGGACGAGGAGTTCGCGGAGATCGTCGAGAATCTGATTCGCGCCGACGGAAGTTTTTTCCGACGGGGCGCTGTGCAGGAAGCCGAGGTAGCGCCGGGAAATCTCGAAGCAGCGGCTGATCTGTCCCGTGAGCTTGCCGAGATCGCCTTTGATGGATTCGAGCTGTTCGCCCTCGACGCGCGGAGAGTTGTGGATCGAGCGGGTGATGATCTCGATGAAGCCGCTGATGACCGTGAGCGGGCTGTTCAGATCGTGGAGGACGCTGGCGTAGATCTCGCCTTTGGTCCGAGCCATTTCCTCGCGGACGCTCTGGTCCTGGATTTCGCGCCGCAAGTGCAGCAGCTGGTCATTGCTCCGCTCAAATTCCAGCGAGGCGGCGTGCTTCCTGGCCGCACGGCTGACGGCTTCCCGGATCGACTGGATGTCAAAGGGCTTGTTGAGATAGTCGCTCGCCCCATGGCGCAGCGCCTGGCGCGCCGTCTCGATGGTCTCAAAGGCGGTGAGCATCACGACCTCGATGGTGGCGTCGATCTCCTTGAGTTCCTTGAGCAGTTCCACGCCCGACATCCCCATCATCATGATGTCGAGCACGGCCACGTCGATCCGCTGCTGCCGGGCGAGCTGGATCGCGTCGAGCCCATTGGTCGCCGTGAGGACGTGGTAGTCGTTTCTAAAGACGATCTTCAGCGACTGGCGCGGCCCCTCCTCGTCATCGACGATGAGCAGCGTGGGCTTGACCGCCGGCGCGGGCAGCGCCGTCTCAGAAGCGGTAGCCGAGGCTGAGGGTGATGGCGTGGCTGTCAAAACGGTACGTGCCGTCGGCGGCGGTTCCATTGTCGATGTGGCGTTTTGGGCCATGAGCATATTGGTAGGCGATGTCCCAGTTGAGGTGTTCAAAGGTCTGCCCAATCCCGATGCTGTAGATGTGCCGGTTGGAATCCGGCACGATGGGATTGAAGGTGGCGTTGGGGGAAGAGTTCTCGCTGTAGATGTATCCGGCGCTCGCCCGCAAGCCATTTCCGAACTTTCTGGTCACCCCAAATTCCCAGAACGCGCTGGATTGCCACCCAAAGGGCAGGACGACATCGCCGGACTTTTGATGCAGGACGAGGTCATTGAGCGTGTTCCAGTCCGTCCAGTCCCAGTTGAACTCGAAGTTCCAGTCCTCGGTCGGTCGGAACGAGTAACCGATCACCACGTTCTGCGGGAAATCGAAATCGACGATGGCGTTCTCTTCGCTCCGCACACCGGGCACGGGGAAGGGGCCAAACGGGGTCGGTACGGTGAAGCCCTCGAATTGCAGCCGGGAGCGTCCTTCGAAGGCGATGTTTGAAGCGCTGCGGTAGTTCACACCGAAGGAATGCATCCGGTGCGGTTTCCAGAGCACTCCGGCATTGAAGCCGAAGGAAGTGCCGTCGCCCTTGAAGCGAAAGGAATCGCCGGGCGCGAGTACGCCGCGTTCGAGGGTGGTCTCCGCGCTGTTGATGTTTGCGCCGACAGCTACGGAGAGCGTGTCGTGGATCTTCCAGGCGAGCACTGGATTGAAGGTGACGTACTCGATCTTGCCTTTGCGGGCGAGGGCGCGGAAGGGTGTGTTGTCCGGATACTCCATCGCAAATCCGAAAGGTGCATAGACCCCGAGGCCGAGGGCGATCGGCGTATCTTTCACCTTCCACGACACGAAAAACTGCGGGGCGTATTGGAACTCGTCGTTGGTATTCCCAAACGAGGAATTCCCGGGAGCATCGAGCCGGACATCGACATCGAGAGTGATGGCATAACCGCCGAGGAGGACACTCGTGCCTTCGAGTTCCGCGATGCCGGCGGGATTGTAGTAGATCGCCGAGGCGTTGTCGGCTGTCGCGGCGAAAGCATTGCCGCGGGCCGTCGCATGCGGGTTCTGGTCGGGGATACGCACGCCGAGGCCAAAGGCCAGCGCAGGCGCGAGGCCGGCCGCCGCGGCGAGGGCGGAGAGAGTTTTCATGGGCGCGGAGGGTGAAAGCAAACGGCGAGCCTTGGCGAGCAGCAATATCATTCGCCAGAGGTAGAAAGATTTGCGGCGCGTCCGGTGGCGTTTACTACGAAGCGCAGATTCCCAAAAATGAGATGCGAACGAGAGGTTGAAGGGGATCGAGAGAAATACACCCACGTCCCCAGCGCCGCGCCGCTCGCACGGCCCTCAATTCGGCAGCGGCAGCGACACCCGCACCAGCCCGGATTCGCCGGTGGGGGACGGCGAGATCTCGATGGTGCCGTGGTGGCTCTCGATGATCTTGCGCGACACCGTGAGGCCGATCCCGAGCCCGACCATGCGCGTCGAGTAAAACGGCTCCGCGGCCCGCTGGGCACCGTCCGAACTGAAGCCCTTGCCGGTGTCCCTCACCTCGACATCGAGCCGATGCTCGCCGCCTTTCTCCTCACGCAGTTTCACCGAGACATTCGGATCCTCCGGATTTGCCTGGAGCGCATTGAGGATGATTTCGGAGAAGGCGTGTTTGAGCGCAGCGCGATCGCCGGGGATGCGCCACGGAGCGACATCCTTGTTGAAGCTGAGCTGCGCGACCTTCTTGCCCGGATGGAAGGTGTGCGCGTCGTGGAAGGCCTCGACGATGAGGTCGGCCACGAGGACGGAGTCGTTGAAGTCCGCCTGCCATTCCCGCGCGAGAAAGGCCATTTGATTCGCGAGCCGCGAGATCCGCCGCACGCTGCCGGCCATCGCGTTCGAGAGCGACTCCTGGAACTCCGGATCGCCGATCGACTCCTTGATGAGCTGCTGGTGCGTCGAGAGCGGCACCAGCGAATTGCCGATCTCGTGCGCCAGATGCTCGGCCATCGATTTCACGAGCCGCAGATTCGACGCCTCGATGTCCAGCTTCTGGGCGCGTTCGTGCTCCGTCACATCCTCGATGCGGACGAGCGCCGCCTGCCCGCCCGCGGCTTCCGTGGCGCGGAACGGGCGCACCTCGATCGTGAAGGTCTGCAGGGGCGCATGGGGAAACTGATAGTGCAGCGGCGGGCAGCCCACCCCGGTCTTCAGTGCGGTGAAAATGACGCTCCCGAGCTGCTGCGGGAGATCCGCAAATTCGAGCTGCTGCTTGCCGGGCCGATCCTTGAGGAGGATGGCTTTCGCCGCGGCATTCGCGTGCAGCGTGCCGAGATTGGCGCCGATGACCACACAGCCGCTGCCGAGATGGCTGAGGATGTCGGTGACCATCGCTTCATTCGCCGCCAGCCGGTCGTGCGTCCACGAGTTGCGGATCGCGAGCCCGACTTCCTCAAGCATGTGGAAGATGATCCCGAGCTCGTCGTTCGTGTAGGGCGCGCCCGTCAGCCGTTCGTCGAAGACGGCCACGCCGATCAGCGATTCCCGGTCGAGGATGGGGATCGCGACCTGCGCCCCGAGGAGCTGGAATTCCTTGGCGATCTCGCGGTTTGACTGGGCCTCCGGGCCATGCGCCCGGAGGATGCGACCCTGCCGGTGCATGTGCGAGCCGATGCCGGTGCGCAGGGAGAGGGCGAAACGCTGGAGCACCACCTGATCGAGGCCGATCGCACACGCGGCGCGCAGCGCCCGGTCTTCCTGGGAGAAGAGATTGCCGCCGGTGACGCTGCCCGGTTTCCGGAGAAAGACGACCGCGCGATTCACTCCGATGATCTCCCGCAAAGGCAGGAGGAATTGCTTCAGGAGCTGATCGGACTCGAGGCTGTGCGGCAGCATCCCGGAGAAGCGCCGCAGCGCCTCGAGCGCCCGCATCGGCTCGAAGTTCCCGCGTCCCGGGTACTCCGGCGGCTGGGCGACCGGAGCGACGGGCGTGCTGACCTCGGCCGGCTGCGTCAGCCGATCGAGCAGACTGTGCAGGAGCTTCACGCGGATCGGCTTCGTCAGCACATGCGCCGCGCCATTCAGGTACGCCTCCTCCTCCCACTCCCAATCCTTGCTCGCGACATAGACGAGCACGGGGCAGGTCGAATCGTGCGAGCGCACATCCTCGATCGCGCGGATGGCGCGGGCATCGGGCTGCACCACATCGAGGATGGCCACGTCCACCACTCCGCGGGCGAGCAGCGCCTCGGCTTCCGTGACCTCCGCCTTGGTGATCAACTGATACTCGACCGGATCCAGCACCGCCTGAATCGCGCTCGCTAAAGAAAGCTGTCGTGTGACGACAAGCAGCGTGCGCATCTATGCAGGAACGGAGACGGGTGGCATCGTAGGAGCGATTTGTCGGGTGGGGAGATCGACCTGCACAGTTGTTCCTTTTTTGAGCTGGCTGGCAATCGAAAGATTTCCGCCATGCAGCGTCACGATCTTGCGACAGATCGCCAGGCCGAGCCCGAAGCCGCGATTCGAGTCACCGCGATTTTTGGTCGTGAAATACGGCGTCAGCACGCGGCCGAGATTTTCCTTCGAGATGCCCTCGCCCGCATCGACCACCCGCAGCCGCACCCAGTCCCTCGTGACTTCCGACTTCGGCAGGCGCTCGAGCCGCACCGTCACCGTCGCGCCCGGCGCCGACGCGTCGATGGCATTGGAAATCAGATTCACCACGAGGCGCTGGAGCAGCACCGCATCCATCTCGATCTCCACGTCTCCGGGCGCATCGACTTCGATCCCGATCGGCTTGTCGCGCGAGGTGCGGGCCGTCTCGACCGCCTCGTGAATCACTGCGTCGAGCGATGCGTGCTGCAGTTGCGGCCGGAGATTCTCGGAGAAGAAGAGCGACTCCCGGATGTAGGCGCGCATGGTCCGGACGTTGCGCACGGCCACTGGGAGGAGTTCGTCGTCCAGCGCGGCTCCGGGCCCGGCTTCGGTCGAGAGCTGGAGCAGCGTCGTGATCGGGGTCAGCAGATTATTGAGATCGTGCGCCATCCCGCGCGACATCTTGCCGAGGAGTTCAAAGTCCTGATTCTGCCGGATCTGCGTTTTCAGCCGGATCTGGTTCACCATCAGGCTCAAGTTTTTCACCAGACCGACGAGCATGGCGATGTCCGTGCCCGAGAATTCCGCGCCATTGCTCCGTGCTCCCACGAGCAGCAGGCCAAAGGGTTCATTCTGCGAAGTGAGTGGAAAGGCAAACTCCGCTCCGGTCGCCGAGAAGTGCCGCCGCGCGAGCCGCCCCATATTGCTCTCACCGGGCCGCGCATACTTCGCGTTGAGCGCCAGATACTCGGACTTCGTCCATTCGAAGTATTGGAAGATCGGCGAGTTCAGCTTGATATCCGGCAGCGTCGCCCCTTCGTCCGGCGGGTGCGCGCGATGCAGGGTGAAGGCGTGCAGCACCTCGTCGCGCAGGATGATCTTGTAGCTCCCGAGGCCGAGGGTATGCACGAGGATCGAGTGCAGGTCGTCGAGCAGGGCCTCGATGTCGTCATACCAGATCATGCTCTCGACAAAGCTGCGCACGCGGTCGCGATATTCGAAGCTGTCCCCCATGATCCGCCGCTCGAGCGCATCTTCCCCCTGGCCGAAGAGCCGTGGGAAAACCACCGAGGCGATCGCGGCGCTGGCCAGTACGACGATAAAGGAGGTGACGAACGAGTACTCCGTGACTTTGCCTGGCGGAGCCAGGGTCGCGGTGATGAGGAGCAGCACCAGACCGATCGCGGACACGAAAAGCAGCCTCACCAGTTGCGCCACGGACCGGCTCATCGACACATGCACGGCGAGGAAGCGGTGCTGAAGAAGATTGTACGCGACGATCAGCGCGTAAAGGATTGCGGCCAGGTTGGCCAGCGGGATGAAGGACAGATTGGTGCCAGGATAGCGGGTGGCGCCGAGCAAGGGCAGCAGATCATTCGTCCCGCAGAGCAGCAGGAAGATGAGGGCAAACTGCATCAGTCGGAGTTGCGTGCGCCGGTGGGGGGAGGTGCGGCGGCATGCCGTCGTGAGTGCGATCATCATCCCGACATTCTCCGCGCTGTAGCACGCGAGGTAGGCCCAAAAGAGCGGTCCCGGCACGGCCCAGTATCCAAAGGGAAAGCGCTGGACATCGCGCACGAAGAGATCCGTCGGCAGAGACGCCGCAAACCCTATGTGCAGCACATAGAGCCACAGGGTGAGATTCCGCATCTCGATGGAAGCCAGGATCAGGCAGAGATGGAGCAGGCTGACGGGGAGGAAGATCACCCCGAGCTGCAGGATTTGCAGCCAGATGCGCGCGGAGTCGGGCGTGATGTCGCCGACGGCGAAATACGTCGCCACATTCCAGATCGTTAGCGAGAGACCCCAGATGACGTACGCGCCGGTGCTTTTGGCCCGAATGTCACTCCACAGTACGAATGAGGTGACTAGGACGTTGACAATCGTCGCGGTCATCGCGGCGACTTGCAGCGTATTCATCCAGTGAAATGGCGCAGCACCAGGCTCGCGTAACGACCGCCGAAACCGGCGTTGATGTTCATCGCCACACGGATCGGGTAATTTCGAGCCTGCGGGACGTAATCGAGATCGCACCCCACATCGGGATGTCGGAGATTGATCGTCGGCGGAATCGTCCGGTGATGGAGCGCGAGCACTGTGATGAGCGTTTCGATCGCGCCCGACGCTCCCATCAAGTGGCCGGTGACGGGCTTGGTCGCGCTGATCGCGAGGCGCGAAGCCACCGCGCCGAAGATGCTTTTGATCGCCGCGGTTTCGATCGGATCGTTCTTCGGTGTCGCCGAGCCGTGCGCATTGATGTAGTCGACCTCCTCGGTCTGCACCCCGGCATCCTGGAGGGCCTTGTGCATGCTCACCCGATAGCCAAGGCCATCCGGGTGCGGGTCAGTCGCATGGTAAGCCTCAGCCGTGTTTCCGTGGCCGACGATTTCGCCGTAGATCGGCGCGTGGCGCTCGAGAGCGCGCGTGAGTTCTTCGAGCACCAGGAAGGCGCTTCCCTCGCCGAGCACGAAGCCGTCTCGTGAAGAGTCGAAAGGTCGCATCGCTTCGCGCGGATCTCCGGCGTGTTCGCTCATGGCTCGGAGCCGGCAGAATCCGATGTGCAGCATCTCCACCGTGTGCTCGGAACCTCCCGCGACCACCACATCGAAAGTATTGTCCCGGATCAATCGCATGGCGTGACCGATCGCGTCGGTGCCGGAAGCGCATCCCGAGCAGTAGGTCATGGCAGGGCCTTGGATACCGAGCGTCGTGCCGATCGCGCTGCTGCCTTCGCCACAGTAGCCGGCCACGACATTGTAGGGGTGAATCTTTCGGTAGTCGCCAGACGATTCGAGGAAGCTCCGTTGCGTCTGTAGCGTGCTTTCCGTGCCGCTGATCGTGGTGCCCTCGACGACCGCCATCCGCCCGCAATTCCCGGATCGCGGCTCCAGACCCGCATCGCGCAGGGCTTGCGCCGCTGCGGCGATCCCAAACTGAATCGTTTGGTCAAACCTCGTCGCATTTACCTGCACGTAGTCCCGGATGTCGAAGTTGCGCACCTCCGCCGCGATCTTCACCGGGAGTGAGCGGGTGTCGAACTTCGTCACCGGCGCCGCCGCGCTGCGTCCGTCGCGCACATTTTTCCAGAGCGTCGCGACATCGTTGCCCGCTGGAGAGATGACTCCCATGCCCGAGACGACCACCCGCCGGCTCTGCTGCAGATTGCGGCTGCCGAAAGGCCTGGTCATCGTGCGTGGGGCCAGCGCCATGGCAAAATCGCCGGCGTATCGCGCCTGTAGTCGCGATAGCGGTCGCCAAACTTAGCGACGAGCGCTGGCTCTTCGAGCCGCAGCCGGTAGGCGAGTGCGGGGAGGTACAAGAGAGGCACCAAGGCCAGCGCAACGGTCGCCCGCAGAATGAGCGTGACGGAAAGCAGCTCGAGGAGCATGGAAAAGTACGTCGGGTGCCGCATCCAGCGGAACGGACCGTCCTGCACGAAGCGGTGCTCCTCGCGGATTTCCACATGCAGGCTCCAAAAGCGCCCGAGCGCGGCGATCGCGCGGCGGCGGATGACGAAGGATGCGATGGCGCACGCCACGCCGGCGGAAAACCACAGCCAGTCGAGCCGATGCTCGCGCACGAAATACTCCACGAGCGCCCCCGCCCAGATCGCCGTGCCGACCAGCCAGAAGAGCCGCAACGACCACCGCTCGTGAATCGGTCCGGGAATGGTGTCCCGGCGCGCGCCGAGTTCCTTCATTCGCGCCACGTAGATGATGGCGACGGCGATCGGCGGGAGGGCGATGGAGAGCATGGGATGAGCGGTGCGATGCGGGCGTTGCATCCGTGTGAAGCACGCGCGGGGGCGGAGTCAAATGCGTTCTGGCGGCCAGGGGGGCCTCTTCCTCTTGATCCTCATCCTCTTCATCCTCCCCTTATCGAGCGCCGGAGATGATGAAGATGAGGATGAAGACGATGAGGGGAAGCTACCGCCCGAGATACTGATCCCGCCCGGCGACCAGCGCCGCCATTTTCCGGTCCGCCACCGAGCGCTTCAGCATCCAGAATCCGCAGTCAGGATGCGCCCAGCCGACGCGGCCTTCGCCGAGCACGCGCTCCGCGGCCTCGAGTCGGCGCGCGACTTCATCCGCGGTCTCGATGTGATTCACCTTCACGTCGATGACGCCGATGCCGAGCGCGATCTTCGGATCGACGGCGCGCAACGCATCGAGATCATCCGGCGGACGGTGTGCGACTTCGAGCACGAGGTGATGCGTGTGCAGCTTGGAGAGGAAGTTTGTGAGCTTCTTCCATTCGCCGCCCTGGATGGTCTGCCCGCCGTAGTTCCCGAAACAGAAATGCACGGCACGCTCCACGGGCACGGCGTCGAGCACGCGATTGATCGCCTCTGCCGCGAGATCGGCGTCGGCGGGATTGCCAGTCACATTCGCCTCATCCACCTGCACGCAGGCGCAGGGCAACTCGCGCACCTGCTCGGCGAGCAGATCGGCGATCGCGAGCGTGAGCCCGGCAAAGTCGCGGTAGTGCTCATCGAGCAGAGTGCGCGCGAGCATGTAGGGGCTGGTCACCGTAAATTTAAACGGATGCGCCGTCGCGGAGGCGGCCATCGCGCAATCGGCATAAAGATTCAGCCCGCCCTCGCCGAGCGGCCCCGTGACGATGCCCGCGGGCTTGCGGCGGAACCCCATCGCCGCTGTGCCGGCA
>JBGSYE010000511.1:0-6954 GCA_041751075.1 Chthoniobacteraceae bacterium | reverse complement strand
GACGCTCATCATCATCTCCGGCGGCATCGACCTCTCCATCGGGTCGAATGTCGCGCTCTGTTCCGTGGCCATCGCGCTGATGCTTTCGCACGGAGTACCGCCCACGATCGCGGCGCTCGGCGGGATCGGCGTCGGCGCGATGTGCGGCGCGCTCATCGGCACGCTCATCACGCGGCTCGGGCTCACGCCTTTCATCGTCACGCTCGGGATGTGGGGCGCACTGCGCGGGGCGGCCAAGGGACTCGCGAGCGAAACGATCGTCTCCGCGCCGACGACGTGGCTGAACGGGCTGCTGCAAAGCCTCGGTCCCGGCCAGCGCTGGATGCTCCTGCCGCCGGGCGTGTGGATGATGCTCGGGCTCACCGCGCTGGTCGCGGCGATGCTGCGCTACACGCGATTCGGGCGGCACATCTTCGCCATCGGCTCGAATGAACAGACGGCGCGCCTCTGCGGCGTGCATGTGACTCGGACGAAGCTCCTCATCTACACCGTCGGGCTCGCCTTTGCCGGTATCGCCGGGGTGCTGCAATTCTCCTACCTCACCGTCGGCGATCCGACCACGGCGGCGGGGCTGGAGCTGGCGGCGATCGCTGCGGTCGTCATCGGCGGCGCGAGCCTGAATGGCGGCGAAGGCTCCGTCTTCGGATCGCTGATCGGTGCGCTGGTCATGACCGTCGTGGCCAACGGCTGCACGAAACTGAATCTCGCCAACTGGGTGCAGGAGATCGTCACCGGTGGGATCATCATCGCCGCCGTGGCGCTGGATCGCTGGCGGCATCGCGGGGCAGCGTAGAGCGAGTGTGCCGTCAGGCCACTCGCTTTATCGTGCGCGAGGAAAGCGAGTGGCCTGACGGCACACTCGCTCTACTCCAGCCGTTGCAGCGTCGGCAGCCGGTACTTCGTGGCGAGCATTGGCTCGAGCGCGGTCACTTGCGCGGCGTCGAGGTAGATCGCCCCGGGTTCGCCGTCGAACTCGATCTTGTGGACGCCGTCCTTCGCCTGCGCGAGCGCCTTCGGAAGGTCGGCGATGCCTTGCAAGACGACACCGTTCACCTTTTTCACGACCGCCGAGCGGACCTCTTCGTAACCGATGGTCGCCTCGCTCGGCAGGACGCGGCTGAGGAAGACCACCTTCTTCGGGCCGTCCTTGAAGAGCTCATTCTGCTGCGCGTCGAGATACACGAACTGCTCGGGGGCCTTCTTTTTCCAATCCGCGCCCCACTCCTTCAGGTACTGCCGCGAAAGCTCCTGCAGGACGAGCCCGCCAAGAATGAAAAACTTCGGCGCGCGGTCGATGACGTAGGGCTCGATGACGAAGCTCTCGACGGGGCGGTTGGCGATCGTGACCGTGAGCTGCCGCGGGTTGCTCTGGCGGAGGATGTCGAACTTCAGCTCGGTGCCGTGGAAGTGGCGGGTGCCGACGAGATGGCTGAGCGAG
Source organism: Chthoniobacteraceae bacterium (assembly GCA_041751075.1). Taxonomy (GTDB): domain Bacteria; phylum Verrucomicrobiota; class Verrucomicrobiia; order Chthoniobacterales; family Chthoniobacteraceae; genus JANNXQ01. Next base: position 5,516 of record JBGSYE010000511.1, on the reverse strand, counting down.
ATGCGTCCGTATTGCGGGTCGTTGTAGTTGCCGTCCTGGTCGATGGTTTCGCCGGCGATCTTGAGGACCACGTCGCCTTTCTGGAGACCAGCTTTCGCCGCGGGACCGCCGGGCAGCACTTCGGTGACGTAGATGCCGCCGTTGCCAGGCTTCATGCCCGCGTAGCGACGGAGCTGCGGGTCGCGCGTATTGGCGTAGCCCATGCCGAGGCGGGGAAAACCTTCGTAAGGCGGCTGCACGGCGTCTTTCAGGAAATGCTCAATGACGGGCGCGGGGATGATGTCGGCGTTGTTGGCGGAATTGTCGTAACGCTGGAGCAGGCCCACGAGTTTCTCGCCCTTCACCACCGGCAGCGGGAAGCTGGTGTCGCGGAACTGCAATTGCGCGGTGAGCCGATAGACGAGGAAGGGCGACTCATCGATCGGATAGCGGAGCACTTCCGCGGTGGTCATCGGCCCGTGGGTCACGAGCAGGTTGCCATTGTTCTCGATCTGCCACACCGAGAGCTGATCGCCGATCCTGGCCTCGCCGATATTCAGTGGCAGGAGATCTTTGAGGAACTCCGTGTCGTCGGTTTTGAGCAGCGCGAGATTGCACTCGTAGTCCACAAACTCGACCGTCGCCGGCACCTTCTGGCCGCCGCCCGCGGATTCGAATTCGACGAAGTTCGCATTCGCCACGAGTTCCGCGGTGACGAGCACGCGCTGGCGGGGCAGCACCGCACCGATCGCGCGGCGGGTGAAAGGCGTGCGTTTGCCCCACGGGCGGCCGAAATCCCACGCTTGATTGGTCACGTTCACCCGGACGACGGAGAGCGCCTTTTCGACAGTTGGCTCCAGGCTCGCCGGCGCCTGGGCGTGCCCGATGCCCGAAGTCAGCAGGCCGCAGAAGAGCAAAGCCGCGAGCCGTCCCCGCATCCCGCGTTTTGGCTGGGGAGCGCTTGATGAAATTCGAGCGGAGTGGGGCATCGTCGCGTCAGGCAGCGGGGATTTTCTCATCGAGATTCTGTTCCGCCGGCACGGCGTAGCGGGAGTTGATGCGCTCACGCGCGGCCTCGACGGCGGCGCGCTCGAGCACGAGCGGACGGCCGGTGCCGAGGAATTCGATGACGTAGAACTCCGGCTTCTCGGCGAAGGCCGCGACCATGTCGTCGAGCGTCAGGATTATCTTCCCGTTGATCTTCTCGACGATCCCTTCGCGGAATTCGGCGAGATACGTATTGATCGGGTCGGGCAGGATGGCGCTCAGGATGATGACTTCGGGATGCTCGCGATACAGCTCCTTGCTGATGAAGTGATCGTAGAAGTAGCTGATCCGCAGATTGTCGAAGGCGTATGCGCCGAGCAAATTGCGCGAGAGCGGCTGGAAGAGCAGCCCTCCGAAGAGCACGTAGCGCGGCTGCTGTTCGTACTGCTGCGCCTGCAGCGTGAAAGGCCAGGCGCGCGTGAACTTCACCTCGACCTCCATCGGCTGCTTCTCGCGCAGGATCGACAGCTTCACGACATCGTCGAGGTACTTTCGCTCCGCGACTTCGCTCAGGAGCACGCGCTCGCCTTCGAGCTCCACCATGCCGTCGCTGCTGATCTCGAGCCCGTCGATGGCGAGCAGCACGTCGCCGGGATGGAGCAGACCCGCGCACACGCCGGCCTCCTGCACATTGCTCACCATCACCCCGCGATCGTCGTCGGTGAGCCCGAGCGCCTTGCGCATCGCGGGGTTGAGCGTGTTGAAGAACCCGATCGAGAGATCCATGTAGCGGTCGTAGCGGCCGTCCTCGATGTCTTTGAGAAAGTGGCGGATCACCGGCGTTGGGATCATGTAGCCGACATTCTGCGCGACATCGCCGGAGTAGCCCTGGAAGGCGACGCCTACCACCTTGCCATCCTGCATCACGGGGCCGCCGGAGTTGCCGGGATTGATCGCCGCGTCGATCTGGATGCTGAGGTGCGAATCGACGGTCGAGTGAGTGTAAGTGCGGAAGTCGATGCGCGAGACCACGCCCTGCGTGACGCTCAGCCGCTCGCCGCCGATCGGGTAGCCGAAGACGGAGACCAGCGACTCGAGCTCCGGCAGTCCGCCGAGCGGGAGCGGCTTCGTGCCGACGAAAAAGGCGGTCTCCTGCACCTTCAGCAGCGCCAGATCGCAGTCGTGGGCGATGTGCTCCACGGTCGCGATGTACTTCTTCGGATCGTTCTCCTTTTCGACGGTCAAAAAGCGCGCGTTGCTGACGACGTGGGCATTTGTGATCAGCCGGTCGCCGGAGATCACCCAGCCCGTCCCGCTGCCGCTCCCGACCTGTCCGGGCAGCCACGGCACGCGGTAGTTGGCATCCTGCGCGGTGTTCGTCACGCGGGCGACGCTGTGGCGGATTTCGTTCGGCTGGGCCGCGCCGGAGAGGGTGAGGGCGAGGAGGAGTGCGACGGCTCCAATGGGGCGGATCATGAGGCGGGGAAGATGCACCGGGGCGCGGAAATTCCAATCTCCAATCTCCAAATTCCAAATAAGCTCCAGGATTCACGTTCCATATTTCAAGCGCGAGCGACCTCCGCGCGAGCCTGCTTGAAATTTCTCCCCTTGGATCTTGGAGCTTAATTGGAATTTGGAATTTGAACCTTGGAATTTCCGCCTCTACAGCACCGTCCCTCTGAGGATCGCCGACGCCGCCGTGAAGTAGATGATGAGCCCCGTCACATCCACCAGCGTCGCGACGAAGGGCGCGGAGGAAGTCGCGGGATCGATCCGGCAGCGGCGCAGGAGCAGCGGGAGCATCGCCCCGGAGATCGTGCCCCAGAGCACCACCCCGAGGATCGCCGCGGAGACGGTGAAGCCGATGAGCATGTAGTGCGGCCCGTAGGCATCCGAAAAGCGCGACCAGACGATGATCCGCAGAAAGCCGATCGTCGCGAGCAGTGCGCCGAGCACCAGACCCGAGGCGATCTCCCGGCGCAGCACCCGCCACCAATCGCGCAGCGTGATTTCCCCCAGCGACAGCGCGCGGATGATCAGCGTCGAGGCCTGCGAGCCGGAGTTGCCGCCGCTGGAGATGATGAGCGGGATGAAAAGCGCGAGCACCAGCGCGCTGGCCAGCTCATGCTCGAAGACACCCATCACCGTCGCAGTGAGCATCTGCCCGACGAAGAGCACCACGAGCCACACGGCCCGCTTGCGCACGAGGTCAAAGAGCGGCGCCTCCATGTACGGCTCCTCGAGCGCTTCCACGCCGCCGATTTTGTGAATGTCCTCGGTGGCCGCCTCCTCCTGCACGTCGAGGATGTCATCGACGGTCACGATGCCGAGCAGCTTCCCCTCGCTGTCGGTCACCGGGAGCGTGTTGCGATCGTATTTGCGGAAAGCCTCGATGGCAGTCTCCTCGGGATCGGTGGCCTTCAGCGCGACGAAGTTCGAGTCGTGAATGTCCAGCACCCGCGTGCCGACGGGATGCAGGAGGAATTCGCGGATGCGCACGTCGTCGATCAGCCGTCCGCGGTCGTCCGTGACGTAGATCACATTCAGCGTCTCCGAGTCGCGCCCGTGTTCGCGGATGTAGTCGAGCACGCGCTGGATCGTCCAGTCGGCGCGCACGCTCACGAAATCCGGCGTCATCAGCCGGCCCACGCTGTCTTCCGGATAGTTGAGCAGCGTCTGCGCGATCGCCTTTTCCCCGGGCGAAAGGAGCTGGATGAGCTGCACCACGGCGGCGCCCGGCAGCTCCTCGAGCAGCGCCGTGCGATCGTCGGGCGACATCTCATTGAGGATGCGCGCGGCCTCCGCGGTACCCATCGCCCGGAGCAGCGCCTGCTGCGCGTCGCTGTCGAGATATTCAAAGACATCCGCCGCCAGCGCGTGCGGCAGGATGCGGAAGACGACGACCTGCTCCTCAGGCGCAAATTCCGTGATGCATTCCGCGATATCCGCCGCCGACCAATCGGCAAATGCCTCGCGCAGCGCGGTGAAATTCCGCGCGGCGATCATCTCTTTGACTTCCGGAGCGATGAGATTGCCGAGCACGGGGGGACTTCTGCGCGCGGCGGCGCGTGACGTGCAAACAAAAACCTCTCTCGCGCGCAGAAGGGTTGAGTGATGAGAGTTGAGTGTTGAGTGGCGCGCGGTTTCACTGCCGTGCGCCGCTCCGAGTCGGCGCGCCACTCAACTCTCAACTCTCAACCCTCAACTCTTCCCCGCGTGAGCTACACCGTCTTTGCCCGCAAATACCGTCCACAGACCTTCGACGAGATCGTCGGGCAGGAGCACATCGTGCGGACACTGAAAAACGCCATCGAGCAGTCGCGGCTGGCGCAGGCGTATCTCTTCGTCGGGCCGCGCGGGACGGGAAAGACCTCGACCGCGCGCATCTTTGCCAAAGCGCTGAACTGCGTGAACGCGCCGACGGTGAGCCCATGCGGCGTGTGCGACATGTGCAAGGAGATCGCCGCGGGCAATTCGCTCAACGTCCTCGAATTCGACGCGGCCTCGAATACGCAGGTCGATAAGATCCGCGAGATCATCATCGACACGGTGAAATTCGCGCCCGCCCACGGGAAGTACAAGCTCTACATCGTCGATGAGGTGCACATGCTCTCGGCGTCGTCCTTCAACGCGCTGCTCAAGACGCTCGAGGAGCCGCCGGCGCATGTGAAATTCGTCTTCGCCACCACCGATGTGCAGAAGGTGCCGACCACGATCGTCTCGCGCTGCCAGCGCTTCGATCTCCAGCGCATCGCCACGCCTGCCATCGCGAAGCACCTCCTCTTCATCGCGGGAAAAGAGAAGCTCAAGCTCACGCCGGAGGCCGCCGATGCAGTCGCGCGCGGCGCCGAAGGCGGGCTGCGCGATGCCGAGTCGATGCTCGATCAGCTCGTCGCCTTTTGCGGCGAAAAGATCGACGAGGCGAATGTGCTCGAAGTCTTCGGCTTCACCTCGCAGCAGACCATCTCGGAACTCGCCGGCCACATCCTCGCCCGCGAAGCCGCGCCCGCGCTCGCGGTCGTGCATCGGCAGGCAGAGGCGGGAAAGGATCTCAGCCGCCTGCTCGGCGATCTCATCACGCACTGCCGCAACTTGCTCGTGGTGAAAGCGGACCCGGAGGGCTTGAGCGACGAGTTCAGCGCCGAGGCCGTGGCGGCGCTGGGCGCGCAGGCGGTGAGTGTGCCGATGGAGAAAATCCTCACGCTCATCGAGCAATTCGCCGGCGCGGAGAGCCGCATGAAATGGGCGGCGAACAAGAAGATGCATTTCGAGGTAGCGGTCATCCGCGCGATTCAGACGCTCGGGCAGGCTTCGCTCGATGAGGTGCTGGAGGCGCTGGCCGAGTTGCGGGGCGGGGCAGGGGGAGGGCCGAAGGCAGAAGGCGGAAGTCAGAAGGCAGAAGTCAGAAATGCTGCTGCGCCTCCGCGGAGTCTCTCGGCAGCGGTGGCGAGTGTGATCGGGGCTCCGCCAAAGCAGGCGCCAGCTCCGCCACCGTCGGCCGTGGTCCGCGAAGAGCCGGCGAAACCGGCGCCCGCTGCGCCTGCGGCGAC
>JBGSYE010000510.1:0-3994 GCA_041751075.1 Chthoniobacteraceae bacterium | reverse complement strand
GGACGTGACGGCGCGGCGCGAAGCCGACGCCGCTATCACCCAGGCGCGCGACGCGGCGCTCGAGTCGGCGCGGCTCAAGACGGAATTCCTGGCGAACATGAGCCACGAAATCCGCACGCCGATGAATGGTGTGATCGGGATGACGGGGCTGCTCCTCGACACCGACCTCCAGCCGAAGCAGCGCGAGTTTGCCGAGACCATCACCTCGAGCGCCGAATCGCTGGTCGCGATCATCAACGACATTCTCGACTTCTCGAAGATCGAGGCGGGGATGCTGACCTTCGAGGAAATCGACTTCCCACTCCACCAGGCGGTCGAAGGCGGAGTCGAGCTGCTCGCCGAGCGTGCGGCGGCCAAGGAGGTCGAGCTCGCTTGCCTCATTCACAGCGATGTGCCGCCGGCGCTACGCGGCGATCCTGGACGCCTCCGCCAGGTCATCACGAATCTTGTGGGCAATGCCGTGAAATTCACCGACCGCGGCGAGGTTTTTGTCGAGGCGCAGAAGGTCGATGACAACGACGAATCGATCTTCGTGCGCTTCAGCGTCCGTGACACCGGCGTCGGCATCTCGAAGGAAGCGCAGGGCAAACTTTTCCAGGCCTTCGTCCAGGCCGATGGCTCGACGACGCGGAAGTTCGGCGGCACCGGCCTTGGCCTCGCGATTTGCAAGCAGCTCGTGCGGCAGATGGACGGTGAGATCGGGGTCGAGAGCGTGCCGGGGAAAGGCGCCACCTTCTGGTTCACCGCACGCTTTCGGAAGCAGCCGAATGCGCGCCCCGCCGCGATCCCGCAGATCGAGATCCTCCGCAAATCGCGCATCCTCGTCGTGGACGACAACGCGATGAATCGCAGCGTGATCCACCATCTGCTGAACGCGGCCGGAGTCCGCGAAGAGCTCGCCGTGAGCGGAGCCGAGGCCCTCGTGGCGGTGCGCTCCGCCGTGGCGAAGAATCAGCCATTCGACGCGGTGCTGGTGGATATGCAGATGCCCGAGATGGATGGCATGGCGCTCGCCAAGGCCATCAAACAGGATCGCCGCCTCGCCCAGACGCCGCTGGTGATGATGACCTGCCGCGACCGCCGGGACGATCCCGAGGCGATGCGCGATGTCGGTATCGCCGCCTACGTCACCAAGCCGCTCAAGCGCGCGGCGCTTTTCGATTCTCTGCGCAGCGTGCTATGCGATGACGACGCCGGGGTCGGCATGGATGCGAGCCTTGTGGCCTTGAAACGCACGCCGGCAGCTCCAGCTCCCATGGCGGGCCTTTCGCTGCGCATCCTCGTCGCCGAGGACAACGAAGTGAACCAAAAGGTCGCCCTGCATCAGCTCAAGAAGCTGGGCTTCAATGCGGATGCAGTCCCCAATGGCAATGCGGCCCTCGCCGCGCTCCGCAAGCAGGCATGCGATGTCGTCTTCATGGATTGCCAGATGCCCGAGCTCGACGGATACGGGGCCACGGCGCAACTGCGTAAGATCGAGGGGGACAAGCGACACACCTGGATCGTCGCCATGACCGCCAATACCCTCGAAGGCGACCGGGAAAAGTGTTTTGCCGCAGGGATGGACGACTATGTGGCCAAGCCCGTGAAGACGAACGACATGCTGGCCGCGCTCAACCGCTATGTCCAAGCTACGGATCGCGAGCCCGCGGCGCGGAATGCTGCCCCGGCGCCTGCGGCGGCTGCGGGAGCGGCGCAGCCCTCCGCCATCGATCCCGGCGCGCTCGCCGGGTTTCGCGAGATGGATGACGGCGAAGGCCGCATCCTCGATCAACTGATCTCTGCTTTCCTCGACAATACTCCGAAAGTGCTGGCCGAAGGTCATCGGGCTCTCGAGCAGCGCGCTGCGCTCCAGGTCGCGCGGTGCGCTCACTCGCTCAAGGGCAGTTGCAGCAACTTCGGCGCGGCGCCGATGCGCGACGCCTGTCAGCGCCTGGAGACACTTGCCAACACCGGAAACCTCGCCGGAGCACCGGAAATGCTTTCTGAAATCCAGTCCGAGTTTGAGCGCGTGCGCATCGCTCTCGAACGCGAACGCCAGCCGCTTGCCGTATGAAAATCCTGATCGCCGAAGACGAACCCGTATCCAGCCGCATCCTGCAGCTCACGCTGGAGCATTTCGGACATGAAGTCATCGCCGCCGCGGATGGCCGCCAGGCTTGGGAGCGCTTCGATGCCGATCCCGTGCGGGTCATCGTGAGCGACTGGATGATGCCCGATATCGATGGCATCGAACTCTGCGACCGGGTGCGCAAGCGGCCGAAGACCGACTACACCTACTTCATCCTGCTTACGGCCATCCACACCGGCCGCGAGAATTTGCAAAAGGCGATGGCCGCCGGAGTCGATGACTTCCTGACCAAGCCGCTCGATCGCGAAGCCATCATCATGCGACTGCGCGTGGCCGAGCGCATCCTCGACTTCACCTCGCAGATTCGCGCGCTGAAGGATCTGTTGCCCATCTGCATGTACTGCAAGCGCGTGCGCGACGATCAGGACTACTGGCAGCAGGTCGAGTCCTACATTCACACCTGCACTGGCACAAATTTCAGCCACGGCATCTGCCCGGAGTGTCTCGACCAGCAGATGTGCAAGATGACCCGCTCCGGCCTGAGCGTGAGCGCGATGTGAGGCCAGTCGGCGTCTTGGGTGAAATGCCGCGGGAGCCCTCCAGCGGCCCTCACTTCTCCAGGCGCTTGATGGCCGTGCGGCTCATAAAGTGAGGTGGACTTTTAGTCCGCCTGGGAAGTGCGCGATGCCGGGGGCGCTGTCGAGCGGGGGCCAGCGGGCGTGAAGAATCGCCCCCCATGCCGCCCTGCGCGACCACCCCGCCGATGTCATAGCGCCGGTCGCGCAGCAGTTCCTCTGGGAGAATCTCCCGCGTGATGGCCACAGTCGGTGCGAGCGAGACATCGGGCAGCGACAGCGTCTTCTGCCGGCGCAACTCCACGGTCGCCGAGCCGATCTGGATCTTCTGTCCCGGGCAGAGCCGCACCGCTTCGGTCACCGGTTTCCCATGGACCTGCGTGCCGTTGCTGGAGCCGAGGTCCTCGATCAGCGCGGGTCGAAATTGATCGTCAGTTGCGCGTGCCGCCGCGAGATCTGCGCGGCCTCGAAGCGCAACTCGCAACCCTCCTCCCGACCGAGCACGTACTCTCCCGGCCCGAGCACCGAACGGAGCAACTCCGACCCATCCGCCGCGCGGATCAGGACTTCGGTCTGGGGCGCCTGCATCCACAAGCTTCTAGCGATTGTGGCGCGGCAAAGCAATGAACCATCCGGGAACTGCGCCTGCCTCCGCGTGCTTGCTTTTGCCACGGTCGCGGCGAATCCTCCCCCATGTCCGCAAACCCGTTGCTTGCCCGCATCACCGTCGATCCGGAGATTTGCCACGGCAAACCCTGCATTCGCGGACTGCGTTATCCGGTCGAGTCGATGCTCGAATATCTCTCCGGCGGCGACAGCGTGGAAGATGTGCTCGCCGAGTTTCCCGACCTTGAGCACGAAGACCTGCTGGCCTGCTTTGAGTTTGCGCGGCAGGCGCTCGCGGTGCGCAGCCAGCATCTCGTGCTGACGTGAAATTCCTCGTGGACGCGCATTTGCCGCGTTCCCTGTGCGCCCTGCTCGTGCGGCATGGATACGACGCCACTCACACCTTTTCGCTGCCCGCGCAGAACACGAGCAAGGACAGCGTCATCAACCGGATCTCCTTCGAGGAGGAGCGCGTGGTGGTGTCCAAGGACACGGATTTCTTCTACTCCCACCTACTGCACCGCCGACCGTGGAAGCTGCTGCTCGGGCGCACGGGCAACATCGGCACTCGAGATTTGCGGACACTCATCAAACGCAATGTGCCCGCCATCGTCACGGCCCTTGAATCTCACTCGCTGGTGGAGATCGACCGCCAGAGCGTCACGCCGGGGGTATGAACAATGGCGGCAAAGCAATGCGCCATCCCTGCCATTGGACGGCGTTGCTCCGTCAGCGCCCAAAC
>JBGSYE010000509.1:0-5561 GCA_041751075.1 Chthoniobacteraceae bacterium | reverse complement strand
CACCGCCAAAGTCGCCGGCACGGAAATGGGCGTCACCGAGCCGCAGGCCACCTTCTCCGCGTGTTTCGGCGCGCCGTTTCTCGTCTGGCATCCCACGAAATATGCCGGACTTCTCGCCGAGAAAATGCAGCGGCATCAGGTCAACGTCTGGCTCGTCAACACCGGCTGGTCCGGCGGCAGCTACGGCACCGGCGCCCGCATCAAGCTGCGCTACACTCGGGCGATCATCGACGCCATTCACTCCGGCACCCTCGCTTCCGCCGCGACGAAACGAGACGCAGTGTTCGGCTTTGAAGTCGTCACCGAATGCCCGGACGTGCCGCAGGAAATCCTCTGGCCGGAAAACACCTGGTCCGATTCGAGTGCCTACCTCGCGACCGCGCAAAAGCTGGCCGGAATGTTCAACGCGAACTTCGAGAAGCTCGGCGCCGGAATGACCGCCGACATCCGCGCCGGCGGCCCGGTGGAGTGAGAGGAAGGTGCTTCTCAGAACGGAGCGGGAAATTTCCACGCCACCCGCATCCTCACCTTGAAACAGTGCAGCGATGATTTCCAAACTGCCGCGATGGGTCTGGACCGGTGCGTGGGCACTCGCGTTCGTGGCGGGCATGGTCAACGTGGTCGGGTTGCTCGGGTTCGAGCACCAAGCCGTCACCCACTTGACTGGCACCACGTCCATGCTGGCGGCGGCATTGGCAGGCACGAACTGGGCGGCGGCGCTGCACCTGGCTGGCATCATTGGTTCCTTCATGGCAGGCACCGTGATGAGCGGCTTTCTAATTCAGGATAGCACGCTCCGACTCGGGCGTCGTTACGGCGTGGCTTTGCTCCTGGAGTCTGTGTTGCTTTGCGGCGCTGTCCCGCTGCTCAATCACGGCAGTATTCTCGGCATCTATTCCGCCTCGTGCGCCTGCGGCCTCCAAAACGCGATGGTGAGCACCTACAGCGGCGCAGTCGTCCGCACCACGCACCTTTCCGGAATGTTCACCGACCTCGGCATCTTCCTTGGCCACGCCATCCGCGGCCTCCCGGTGGATTGGCTGCGCGTGCGACTTTGCTTCCTGATCATCACCGGTTTCCTCTGCGGCGGCATCGCCGGCACGCTGGCCTTCCATCGCCTCAGCTACGCCGCCCTTTTCATCCCCGGTGGCCTGACTGCTCTAACTTCCCTCACCTACGGGCTTTGGTCGTGGAGCCGCACCCGTAAAACCAGCGGGCTTTCAAAATCCTAGACCTCACCATCTCCCCATACCTTTCAGCTATGCCCCGGCGGCAGTAGAGGTATTGGCAGGATGCTCCGCAGACAGCGACCATAACGGTATGAATGAAAATCCTCCTCTTGCCCCCGTCCTCGACCCCGACTCTTTTGATATCGAAAATAGCGAGGACGTGATTGGTTTTGCCAAACAACTGATCGATGGCAGCCATCCGGGCATTCTTGGTTCCGTGGATCAAAATGGGAATCCGGAGATCCGCTGGATGGCGACCTTGTCCTTCGATGAATTCCCGGTTTTCCACACGCTAACCGCTCCCGACAATCGGAAGGTCGATCAGATCAAATTGCACCCAACCGGGAACTGGATGTTCTCGAACCATGATCTCAGCCTGACTTTGAATCTGATCGGCAAGGGGCGTATCCTAACTGATACGCGGACCCTTAAACGCGTATGGAAACAGATCGAGGATAAGTCCCAGGCATTTTTTCTCAATCAATATGCCAAAGGTGCCGGTTTCGTGGTCCTGGAAACTACGGTGGAGACGATCGAATGTTCCTCAGCGAAAAACTCGCTGCGTTTCGCGCTGCAGCCTTCGGAGTTGGCGCACCGTGCCTGACCCGCGGCACCCAGTCCGGCTCCACCTTTCCCACCGATGAAAATCCAAATCAACACCGACCATCACATCGACGGTCGCGAACGAAGGGCCGAAGAAGCGGTGTCCGTGGTCGAGAGCACCTTAGGCATCTCGCCGGGCAGATCACACGCGTCGAGGTCCACCTCAGCGACGAGAACAGTCACAAGGGCGGGACGGCTGACAAACGCTGCACGATGGAAGCGCGGCTTGAAGGCCATCAGCCCATCGCCGTCACGGATCAGGCGGCCACCATCGATCAAGCCATCGAGGGTGCTGCCGGGAAGCTCAAGAGTGCGATCGACCACGCGCTCGACCGACAGAGCAGCCACTAAATTATGAAGTGGTCTCCCAAAATCGGAAAAGTTTCCGGCATCGAAGTGCATGTGCATTTCACCTTTGTGCTGCTGCTCGTTTTCATCGGGTTTGTTTATTGGCAGAGCACCCATCAGATCGGCGCCGCCCTCGCTGGGGTGGCCTTTATCCTCGCGTTGTTTGCCTGCGTGCTGCTGCACGAACTCGGACACGCGCTGATGGCGCGGCGTTATGGCATCAAGACGCAGGACATCACGCTGTTGCCGATCGGCGGAATCGCACGTCTGGAACGCATGCCGGAGAATCCCATTCAGGAATTGTGGGTCGCGCTGGCCGGACCGGCGGTCAATGTCGCGATTGCGGCGGTGCTCTTCCTCGTCCTGGCTGCAACGCTCGGTTTCAGCGCCGCGAGCAATCTCTCCACGGTCACCGGCTCGATCCTCCAGCGGCTCCTGGCCGTGAATCTTCTCCTCGCAGTATTCAACATGCTGCCCGCATTTCCCATGGATGGTGGCCGGGTGCTCCGCGCTGCGCTTTCCACGCGGATGGGCCGTCGGCGCGCGACGGCGATTGCGGCCAATGTCGGCCAGTTCATGGCGATCGGCTTCGGCGTCTTCGGCTTTTTCTACAATCCCTTCCTCGTCTTCATCGCCATCTTCGTTTACCTCGGCGCGCAGGCGGAAGCCGGCGTCGTGGAGATGCAGTCGGCGCTGGGAAAATTCCGCGTGCGCGACGCCATGATGACCCGCTTCCGCAGCCTTGCGACGACCGACACTTTGGGCAAAGCGGTGGACGAACTTCTGGCCGGATCGCAGCAGGATTTCCCGGTGATGGAGGGCGAGCAACCGGTGGGCCTCTTGCGCCGGAACGATCTGGTGAAGGCGCTTTCCGAGAATCGGCGCGACGCGAAAGTCGAGGATTTCATGCTGCGCGAGTGCGAATCCGTGGACGGCTCCGACTCGCTGAATCTCACGGTGGAGTCCATGCACGCGAAGCAATGGGCAACGCTGGCGGTCACCCAAGCCGGACGCATGGTCGGCCTGCTGACGCTCGAAAATGTGAGCGAAATGATCTTGATCAACAAAGCCATCAGCCACGCCGACGCGGCCCAGTCCTGACCCATGAAATCCGCCTCACCACGCGTCCTGGCCATCAACGGCGGCTCGTCGAGCATCAAATTCGCGCTCTTCGAAGTCGGCGACTCGCTCCATCGAATACTGGAAGGCGGGATCGAGCGCATCGGCCAGCCCGAAGCCAGCCTGCAGATGAAAGGCGTGCGCGAGGCGGCCAACTTTTCGCGGCCGGTGAAAGCGCCCGACCACACCGCGGCCGTGGACGCGCTGATGGATGGGATCGAGGAACGTAACGGACATGAAGCGATAGTCGCGGTGGGACATCGCGTGGTGCATGGCGGCCCAAAGTATAGCGACCCGCAGCGCATCACGCCGGAGATGATCACCGAACTGCGCGAACTTAGCCCCTTCGATCCCGAGCATCTGCCGCAGGAGATTTTGTTGACCGAAGCGTTTCATCACCGCTTTCCCGACCTGCCGCAGGTGGCGTGTTTCGACACGGCTTTTCACCATGACTTGCCACGGGTCGCGAAGATGCTGCCAATTCCCCGGCGTTACGAGGCGCTCGGCGTGCGGCGGTATGGCTTTCACGGATTGTCATACGCGTTCCTCATCTCCGAACTCGAGCGTGTGGCCGACAGCGAAGCAGCGAATGGTCGAGTCATTCTCGCGCACCTCGGCAACGGCGCGAGCCTCGCCGCGGTGCGTCACGGCAAGTCCGTGGACACGAGTATGAGCTTCACCCCGACGGCGGGTGTGCCGATGAGCACGCGCTCCGGCGATCTCGATCCCGGACTCCCTTTGTATTTGGCGCGCACTCAGGGCCTCGATGCCAAAGGCTTCAATCACATGGTCAATGCAGAATCCGGGTTACTCGGCATGTCGGAGACGAGTTCCGACATGCGCGACTTGCTCGCCATTGAAACAAAGGACGTGCGAGCGGCGGAAGCGGTCGCGATGTTCTGCTATCAGGTGAAAAAATGGATCGGCAGTTTCGCCGCGGCGTTGGGAGGCTTGGACACGCTCATCTTCGCCGGCGGCATCGGCGAAAACGCGCCACTCGTCCGCGCCCGAATCTGCGCCGGGCTCGGCTTTCTCGGGATCGAACTGGACGAGTCGCGCAACGCGGAGACCGCCGCGGTGATCTCGCCAGACACCAGCCGGGTCACGGTTCGCGTGATGAAGACTGATGAAGAACTGATGATCGCGCGATCGGTGTGCCGCACCCTCGGAATCAGCCACCACGCGCTTTGACCGAACCACGTCGTGCGGCGCGCGGCACCCAATGCGTATAGCCAGCGGCTATGAGACCGTTGCCGAGGAGGTATTGGGCGGATTGGCGGGCGGGGTGTTTTATGAAACCAACCGGATGCGAAGCCTCGCCGCGAGGTGGGCTTCCCATGACCGGCGACAGTACAGCAAACAGGAAGAAAAACACATGACAATAAAGCATATACTGCGCTTGACCGCGCTGATTGCAGTGGCGGTCGCGGCCCTCGGGCTGTCGGCTTGTTCGACGCCCGACGAGAGCGGCACCCACCATATGGGTGGTCGCGGCCAATCGGGTCCGATGTCCGACGAGATGATGCCCGGCACCCAGTAATCGCATCGACTGGGAAGGCGCACCGGATGTTGCGCCTGTGCCTTCCCAGTTCTGCGTCGCTCGCCTCCAAACTTATGAAACATTTCCGGTTGTTTCCTCTCCTATTCCTCCTGGCGCAGATTCACCAAACTCAGGCTGCCGATCCCGGCGTCAGTACACCGGATGCATTGATCGGCACGCTGCTGGCGAGCAATCCGCAGCTCCGGGCACTGGAGGCAGAATGGAAATCCGCACGGCATCAAGCCGTGATCGCCGGCGCGCTGCCCGACCCGATGTTCACCTACGGGCATTTCGTGAGCAGCCCGGAAACGCGAGTCGGGCCGCAACAGGACAAGCTCGGGCTTTCACAGAAGTTTCCGTGGTTCGGCAAGCTCTCGACGGCACGGCAGGCCGCTGCCCGTGAGGCGGGCGCACAGGAATTGCTCTGGCGCGCAGCCGGCGAGGAACTCGCTCTGCAAACCGCGCTTGCTTACATCGACGTGGCGAACTCACGCGACTCGCTCGATTTGGTGGACAGACAAATCACCGTTACCGAGGAGCTGCAAAAAGCCGCCGAGCGCATCTACGGCGCGGCCACGCAGCGGGCCGGGCAGGAGGACATCCTTCGTTTCAGCGTGCTGGCAAACCGGATGAGGGACCGCGCCATCACGCTGAAGGAAAGCGAGAAGCTGGCTCTCGACCGAATCGAGCGGCTGCTCGACCGCGAAATCGCCCGAGATGCC
>JBGSYE010000508.1:0-4129 GCA_041751075.1 Chthoniobacteraceae bacterium | reverse complement strand
CCCGGCGAGCGTGACGATCTCATCTCCCGCGCGTACGCCGGCTTGCTCGGCGACCGATCCCGCCGCGACCACCTCAACGCGCGCGACCTGATCCGGCGCGAGCGTCAGCCCGATCGTCTCCGGTGCCGGCTGCGGATAAATCCACGTCGCGGGAATCGCCTCGCCGCGGTCGCGGAAGCTGGCGCGAAACGCATCGCCCACCTGATGGCAATGCACGCAACTCGCCACCACCTTGCCCTCCCAATCCAGTTCCGACCGGTATTTCGCGGAAAGCGCCGGCATCTCCACCGGCGTCTTGAACTTCACCGGCACACCCTGCTTTCCCGCCAGCGCCGGCTGGTTCGCCGGGTAGCCGGCGTCGATCGCGAGCGCCGCCTCGAGCGCGCTGCGGAAGCTCGCGGTATCCGTGTCCTGCGCGTTTTTCTGATGCGTCCACGAGCCGTAGCGACCGTAGATCGTACCATCGGCATTGAAGAAAAGCGTCGAGAAGGAGAGGTCGTAATCGAACTGGAACAGCGCGAGGTCCATCGCATTTGCATCGATCACCCGCACGCACACAAAGCGATCCAGCACGGGCGCCAGCGCCGGCTGCGAAAGCACACCCGCATCGATGCCCATACAGGACAAGCACGGGACGCAGCGCAGCACCACCAGGAGCGGCTTGCCCGTGCGTTTCGCCTCCGCAAATCCTTTCGCGACATCGCCATAAATCCAGCGCGCATCGCCTTCCATCGTCGCGCGATCCTGGCGCACCGCGCCCTCGCGATCCTTCACCGTTTCCCCAAACGCGGGCGACACCAAGATCGCAACGAAGACAACGACGGGCAGAAGGAAGCGGGGGAAGTGCATGGCGCACGCTGCCGCAAGCGCGACCCGCTGGCAATTCCGCGATGCCCGCGAGTCGCGGACGAGGTGGAAACGGAGCGCAGCATTCGGAGGTTTCCCGACCCGAAAAGTGTGCGCCGCGAGCGCGCGCTGGAGACTGCGAGTTAGCCCGCATCGAGCACCGTCCAGAGTGACAGCCGGACGGTCTGGGCGCGGTGGCCGCGCAGCGTATTCCGCGACTTTAGTCGGCGAACCGCCCGCCAATCCTGACGCGCCCAGAGCGCCGAAAGTTTGGCCGACTAAAGTCGCGGAATACTTTGCGCGCTCCGTGATTTTTGCGGGTTAGCGATGCGACGACGCGCGCACCGCTTGTCATTCTTACCACCGCGACGCACGCTGCGCCGCATGAAGCTCGACGCCGACTTGCTCCGGACGATCCCGAAGGTGCTGCTCCACGAACATCTCGACGGCGGCTTGCGGCCGCAGACCGTCATCGATCTCGCGCGCGACTGCGGCTACACCGGCCTCCCGACGGACGACGCGAAAGAACTCGGCGCATGGTTTCACCGCGGCGCGAACAAAGGCAGCCTGCCGGAATATCTCGAAGGCTTCGCCCACACCATCGCCGTGATGCAGACGCGGAGCGCGATCGAGCGCGTGGCGTTCGAGTTCATCGAAGACATGCACGAGGACGGCGTCGTGTATGCCGAGGTCCGCTTCGCGCCTTGCTTTCACACGCGGCTTGGACTCACACCGGAGGCCGTGGTCGAGGCGGCGATCGATGGCCTGAAGCGCGGGCAGGAGAAATACGGCGTCGAGTGGGGCCTCATCATTTGCGCGATGCGCAATCTCACCGACTCGCTGGAATGGGCCGAGATGGCGATCGACTTCCGCAACCGCGGCGTCGTCGGCTTCGATCTCGCCGGCGAGGAATCCGGCTACCCGCCGAAGAAACACATCGAAGCCTTCCACGCCATCCAGCAGGCGAATTTCTTCAGCACCCTGCACGCGGGCGAAGCATTCGGCATCGCGTCCATCTGGCAGGCCCTGCAAATCTGCGGCGCGCACCGGCTCGGCCACGCCACGCGGCTCACCGATGGCATGACGATCGTCGATGGAAAAATCGTGAACATGGGTTCGCTCGCCCAATACGTCCTCGACCGGCGCATCCCGCTGGAGATGTGCCTCTCCAGCAACGTCCACACCGGCGCCGTTCGGTCGATGGCCGAGCATCCGTTCAAGCTCTACTTCGACCGCGGCTTCCGCGTGACGCTGAACACCGACGACCGCCTGATGAGCGACACCACGATGACCAAAGAATTCCAGATCGCCGTCGATCAATTCGGCCTCACGCTCGCCGACCTCGAGAAGATCACGCTGAACTCGATCAAAAGCGCCTTCACCCACTTCGACGACCGCATCCGCCTGATCTACGAGGTGATCAAGCCCGGCTTCGCAAAGCTCCGCGGCGGATAACTCGGGATGCGCGTCATGGTCGGTTGCAGGTTGGAAAGCAGCGCGCTGATCGCCGCCGGCGCGGTGATCGCGCAACGGACGGATCACGCGGGTCTCGATGGCGCGTGACTCATCGGCAACGACCCGTTCCGCGGCTGGCCTTTCGATCGCGGCGTGCTTACGCCGCCTTCCGAGGCCGGGCTGGGCGCGGAGCCGGAGCCGGGGTTGTTTCCGGAGTCGATCGCGCGTGAGTTGACGGCGGATGAAGCGAGGCGGTTTCACCGCGGTCGGGAAGGCAGACGGCACGTCTGCCCCACGTTGCGCGGCAGGGAATGCGGGGCGGGTTTACGGCGCGGGGGAATGGCAGACTGCAAGTCTGCCCCACGTTGCGCGAGCCGTGCGGTAGCTTTGCACGGCGCGGCCACGGTGCGCGCTCACGGATTCAACGAGTGGTCGAGAGCGGGGTCCGCGGGCGGGGCGGGTTGGGCGCGCGCGGCGTTTTTTCCGGCGTCGTATTGCCGCCAGAAATCCGCGGCGGATTGCGTGAGCCGCTTGTAGGAGAGCCGCTGGATATTGGGGTGGCCGCGGAGGATTTCGATGTCCTTGCTCCCGGATGGGACGAGCACGCTTTCGAGCGTCACGATCTGCAGGAGCGGCTCGAGGCTGGTGATCTCGGAGCAGCCTTCGAGGTTCAGTTCGCGCAGCGGACTTTGCGTGAGCGGCGCGAGGTCGGTCGCGCCGGTGCGGCTGAGATTGAGCGTCTGGAGCGGCATCCCGCGCAGCGGGGCGAGGTCGCTGATGAGGCGGGAGCCGGCGAGCGTGAGCTGTTCGAGTTTCAAACCGGCGAGCGGCGTGAGGTCGGACACGCGCGTGTTGGCGAGGCGCAGCGTTTCGATCGGCAGGTCACGCAGCGGGCTGAGGTCGATGACGGGCGTGGAGTCGAGGTTCAGATTGCGCAGCGGCATCTCCAGCAGCGGGTTCAAGTCCTTGATCGGATTGTGCGAAATGGAGAGTGATTCGATGAGCATCCCGCGCAAGGCGCCGAGGTCGCCGACGCGGGTGTCGTCCAGGATCAGCACGCTCACGGGGAGGCCGCGCAGCTTGCGCAAATCCGGCTGCGGCATTTTCGTGAAATCGACGGCGATGGTGCCGTCCGAGTTCGTCTCGAAGCGCTGCTGGCGCAGGCCGCGGCGGTCGAGGATGTCGCGCCAGGACTGCACGACGCGCTTCTTGTCCACGGTGAACTGTCCCTCCAGACTGCGCGCGGCGCTGCGGCGGCCCTGCTTGAGGAGGCTGGCGTAAAGTTCATTCACCACCTCTGGCGTGATCTGGCCTTCGGCGCCGATCTTTTCGAGGGTCTTCAGGGTGAGCGTGAGATTGACGCGGGCGGACTCGAGTTGCGGGTCGCGGGCGAGCGCGTCTTCGTAGGCATCCTGCGCTTCATCGAGCCGGAGGAGGGTCTGGAGGATGTCGCCGCGGAGATTGAGGTACTCGGCTTCGTTCGGGACCTGCGCGATCGCGTAGTCGATCTTCGTGAGCGCCTCGGCGAAGCGGTCGTCGTTCATGAGCTGGCGGGCTTCGGCGGCGAAGGTGGGCGCGGTGCCGCGGAGTTCTTCGAGCCGCAGATCGGCGAGTTTGCTGTATTCCACCGCGCGCTTTTCGCTGAGCACGGCGCGGTTTTTCTCCGCGTTGAGCTGGAGGAAAAAGGCGACGACTGAGGCGTTGAAGAGCAGGAAGAAAAAGGCAAAGACGCCGACTTCCTTTTTGTGCCGCCCGGCCCACAGCAGCGCGTGTTTGAGCGGACTCGCGCGCTCGGCCTTCGGCGCGAAGCCGCTTTGAAAGGCCGCGA
>JBGSYE010000507.1:0-3257 GCA_041751075.1 Chthoniobacteraceae bacterium | reverse complement strand
ATCGGCGCGGCGTCGCTCTGCAACTGGAGCGAGCCGATGTATCGCAAGGACGCCGCGTTCACGATCCGCAATCTCAACGGCAGCATGGACGAATTCGCGCTCTTCGCCGCCGCCCTCACCCCCCAGGAAATCGCCGACATTTACGAACATGGAAAACCGTAACCTCCCCTTGCTCCTCGCCACCTTCGCCACACTCCTCACCGCCAGCGGGCTCCACGCTGCACATGCAAACGCGGAGCGCGACTTCACGCTGAAGGTGCTGCCGTTGCTCAAGTCGAAGTGCTTCGCGTGCCACGGCGATGATCCGAAAAAGGTCAAAGGCGACCTGAATATGCTGACGCGCGAGGGACTGCTGAAGGGCGGCGAAGTCTCGGACAAGGTGCTCGTGCCGGGCAAGGCGGACGAGAGCGATCTGTATGTGGCGGTGACTTGGAAGGACAAGGATCTCGAGATGCCGCCGAAGGAGAATGATCGACTGACGTCGGAGCAGATCGCGCTGGTGAAGGCTTGGATCGATGCGGGCGCGCCGTGGCCGAATGAGGCGGAGCAAAAGAAGCTGCGCGAGGCCGACTGGGCGATCGCTTCGACGGCCGATGGCGTGATCGTCAAGACGAGCGGCGGCCTCGCGGACGCGTGGACCTATCGCCGTTACAAGCCAGAGGATCTGTGGGGATTTCAGCCGGTGAAGAAACCGGAGCTGAACGAAGCCACGTCCACGCATCCGGTGGATCATTTCATCGGGGCGAAGCTGTCCGCGGCCGGGCGGAAACCCGCGCCCCCATCGGATCCGCGCACGCTTATTCGCCGCGCCAATTTTGATCTGCTCGGGCTGCCGCCGACGCCGGAGGAAGTCGGATCGTTCCTCGCCGCGTGGGAGAAAGACTCGGGCAAGGCGTGGAGTGCTTTGATCGATCGCCTGCTTGCCAGCCCGCACTACGGCGAGCGCTGGGCGCAGCACTGGCTCGATGTCACGCGCTACGCCGACACCGGCGGGATGGCCAATGACTTCGAGCGTTCGAACATGTGGCGCTACCGCGACTACGTGATCCGCGCGTTCAACAGCGACAAGCCTTACAATGAGTTCGTGCTCGAACAGCTCGCGGGCGATCAACTCGCCGACGCTTCGGTGGCGCAGCGACTCGGCGGCGATGCGCCAAGGGTCGCCGAGGTCCGCAAGAAGGGCGACTACACCGAGGAAGAAGCCGAGAAAATCGTGGCCACCGGATTCCTGCGCATGGGGCCTTGGGACAATGCGATGGTGAAGGACGAAGAGGCGCGGCAAATCTATCGCGATGATCTCGTGAACGTGGTGGGCCAGACGTTCCTCGCGACGACGCTGCGCTGCTTTAAGTGCCACGATCATAAGTTCGATCCGCTGCCGACGCGCGACTACTACCGCATCTATTCCGCGATCTCCGGCACGCAGATGGCCGAGCGTCCGCTGCGCTTTCTGCCGGAGGAGAAGCGCGATGGATTTGCGGACGGGAAGGTCTTTGTGGAGCGCATGCTGGCCTTCGCGTCGACGGAGAAAAACAATATCGTGGAGAAGCGCGAGACCGCGGCGAGGAAGTGGTTTGAGGAGCACGGACTGCCTTACAAATCGAACGAGGCGCGCCAGAAACTGCCGGACGAAGAAAAGCCGCCGCGCGCCTTCGGGCTCGATCACGTAGAGGAAGGCCAGCTCAAGGTGCGCGAGCAGGACGAGTGGATCTGGCGGCGCGCGAGCGAGCGTTACGAGCCGATGGTCCAGGGCGTTTACGACGGGCCGGATCCGAAGCTGAACTTCGCCAGCGGACGCAAACTGCGCATGCCCGAGGTGATCAAAGCGAACTGGCGTCCGGAAACGCACATCCTGACCGGCGGATCGATCGAGGCTCCGGGCGAGAAGGTGCAGCCGGGCGTGCTCAGCGCGATCGGCCTGAAGGTCGAGGGCGCGGAGGCCGATCCGTATGTCCTGCCGGAAGATTTGACTGGCCGTCGCCTGGGACTCGCCAAGTGGATCGCGGATGCGCGCAATCCACTGACCACGCGCTCCATCGTGAACCGCGTCTGGCAGTATCATTTCGGCAAACCGATCGTCAGCACGCCGAACAATTTCGGAGTGAAAGGCGGCAAGCCAACGCATCCCGAATTGCTCGACTGGCTGACCGCCGATTTCGTCGAGCACGGCTGGACGCTGAAGCGTCTGCACAAGCTCATCATGACTTCGCAGACTTACCAGATGGACGCGCGCCATCCGGACGCCGAAAAGCTGCGCAACGATGATCCGAACAACGATCTGTTCGCCTATTTTCCGAACCGCCGGCTGACCGCCGAGGAACTCCGCGACGCGCTGTTGCGCGTCACCGGGGAATTGAACCCGGCACTCGGCGGCCTCCCCGCGATGCCGGAGATCAACCTCGAAGTCGCGTTGCAACCGCGCATGATCCAGTTCTCGCTGGCGCCGGCGTATCAGCCTTCGCGCACGCCGGAGGAGCGCAACCGCCGCAGCATCTACGCCTATCGGGTGCGCGGCCAGGCGGACCCTTTCCTCGAGGTTTTCAATCAGCCGAACCCGAATGAATCGTGCGATCTGCGCGATTCCGCCGCGGTCTCACCGCAGGCCTTCACCATGATGAACAGCGACCTGATCACAGACCGCTCGATCGCCTTCGCGCTCCGTGTGCAGAAGGAATCCGCGACCATCGAGCAGCAGGTGAGCCGCGCTTTTGCGCTCGCGCTCAATCGCGCGCCGAGCGATGCCGAGCTGCAGCGCATGTCGGCCTACGTGCTCAAGATGCAGGACTATCATCGCGGCGTGAAGGTGGAGCCGGTGAAGTATCCGACCAAGGTCACGCGCTCCCTCGTCGAGGAGTTTTCCGGGAAGATCTTCGAGTATGAGGAAATCCTGCCGGTGTTTGAAAATTACGTCCCGGACAAGAAACCATCCGACGCCAGCTCCGAGACCCGCGCGCTGGCCGACCTCTGCTTGGCTTTGTTCAACACGCATGAATTCGCCTACCTCTACTGAGGGAGACATGGGAATGGAGACACAGGACTTTTCAAAACAATTCCTGTGTCCCCATTCCTATGTCCTACCTTTCCAGTGTGATCAGCCGCATCTCGGTGTGGTGGACATTGATCCACTGCCATGCGCGAATCGGCAGCAATTCCAGCAACCGGAGAAGCTGGCTTTCGTGCGCGGAGGTGTTATCGGGCAACGAAGTCACCACGAACCCGAAATCATCGGCGTGCAGTGCGGTGCGATGATGGCCGAG
>JBGSYE010000506.1:0-12791 GCA_041751075.1 Chthoniobacteraceae bacterium | reverse complement strand
GGTGAAAGCCGACTGCGCCTGCCCGACCCGCGCGAGAGCCTGGCGCCCGAGCGTCGCCTTCACCGAATCGCCGACGAGCAGCGAACCCGTGAGCACGAGCGTCGCCAGCGCCGCACCGAGGATCACGCCGAGATGCGTGCGCCAGTAGTGCCGGGCGCTGGCGAGGATGAGCGTGAGGGCGTTCATGGAAGGCGCGCGGCGGAACTCCCCCGCACCTCCTCGAATTTCCCATCCACCAATTCCACCGCACGCGCCATCCGCTTTGCGAGGTCGGGGGCGTGCGTGACCATCATCACGGCGACTCCCTGCTTGCGGCTGATGTCGAGGATCAGGTCCACGAGCTTCGCGGCATTGTCCCGATCGAGCGCGCCGGTTGGCTCATCGGCGAGGAGCAGCTTCGGCTCATTGATGAGCGCCCGCGCCACCGCCACGCGCTGCCTTTCGCCGCCGGAAAGCTGGCCGGGCCGATGATGCAGGCGATGAGTGAGCCCGACGGATTCGAGCAGCCTCGTGGCGCGCTCGCGCAGAGCCGTGCGATCACCGCCATCCCGCGCGAGCGTGGGGATGAGAACGTTTTCGAGGATCGTGCATTGCGGCAGCAGGTGATGGAGCTGGAAAATGAAACCGACGGTGGTGTTCCGATACATGGCCACATCCGCATCACTCAGCTTCTCGATGTCGCGTCCCTCGACGAGCACCTCGCCCGAGTCCGCGCGATCGAGCGCGCCGATGATATTGAGCAGCGTGCTCTTCCCCGAACCGGACGGGCCTACGATCGAGAGCGTCTCGCCGGCGGCGAGTTTCAAGTCCGCGCCGCGGAGGACAGCGACGGCATCGCCGCCGTCGGGTGCGCCGTAGGTTTTGGTGAGGTTGCGGATTTCGACGAGCATCGGAGAGGAATTCAGTATTCAGTGTTCAGTAAGGCACGCGCTCACGAGGTCTGAACACTGAATACTGAACACTGAATACTGATCCCATCACATCTGCACCCACCGCCGCGCCTTCAGTTCAAAGCGCGGCAGCGACCGCGCTGCCACGCGCGTGACCGGGATGCGCAGCGAGAAAGCAGTGGCCAGAGCGCGTTCGAGCTTCTTCGCCGCGGATTCGTCTTCGGATTCAATCTGCACCTCCATCTCCGCGAGCGAGCCACGCCGGCTGATCTCCACACGATATTCAACGATCTCCGGCACGAGTCGCACCACGGCATCGACGGCACTCGGATACAGATTCACGCCGCGCACGACTACCATGTCGTCGGCGCGACCGATGATGCCGCCGGCGAGGGCGAAGCCCGCCACACCCGGCGCACGCCGCACCAGATCGCCCGTGCGATAACGCAGCACGGGACACGCGGTGCGGCCGAGCGTGGTCAGGACGAGTTCGCCGACGTGGCCCGTCTCGACCGGCGCTCCGGTCTCTGTGTCCACGATCTCCGCAAAATACGAATCCTCGATGACGTGCAGCAATCCGGGCTCGTAGGGCGTCTGGTAGGCGACGGGGCCGACCTCCGTCATTCCGTAATGATCGAGGACCAGCGCACCATTCCACGCCTGGCTGATCCGCTCGCGCACCTCCGGCACGCTGCCGCCCGGCTCACCCGCGACGATGACCTTCCTCACCGCGGCCCCGGTCAGGTCGATGCCTTCGTCCTTCGCCGCCTGGGCGAGATGAAGCGCGTAAGTGGGTGTGCAGCAGAGCACCGTCGCGCGGTGATGAATCATCGCATGCAGCCTCCCGCCACTGGCGAGCCCACCGCCCGGGATGCCGAGATATCCACATTTTCCCGCCGCCTCAAACGCGGTCCAGAATCCGAGGAACGGCCCGAAGGAAAACGCGAAGTAGATGCGCTCGCCCGGCGTGAGGCCCGCGGCGCGATAGATCGCCGCCCAATTCCCCAGCATCCACGCCCAGCTCTCCTCGGTATCGAGCCACACCATCGGCCGGCCCGTGGTGCCGCTCGTCTGGCAGAAGTGCGTGTAGCGCTCGATCGGCTCGGTGAGATTCGAGCCATAGGGTGGATGCTGCGCCTGATCGCTCACCAGCTCCGGCTTGTGCGTGAAAGGCACGCGCGCCGAAAAATCCGCGGGGCTCGCGATGTCAGCCGTCACGCCCGCCGCGGCGAGCCGGCGCGACTGGAAGCGATTGCGCTCCGCGATCGCGGAGAGCAGCGCGCGCAGGCGTTCGAGAGGCATGAGAGTAGTCGCGGACTTTAGTCCGTGCGGCGCGGTGACGAGCGGAAGCTCGGAATTACTTTGCCTGCTCGACCTCGGGCTTCTTTGGCGGCGGCGCGCCCGGCTTGAACTTCGTGACGAGGGCGCCGCCAGTCACCGCGAAGATCATCCCCAGCCAGAACGGCGCGCGGATCGCGCCCCATCCACCCGCCGGTGGATGCGTGAGCAGCGAGACGATCGCATTCACCACCGGCGCGCCGGCAAAGACGATCGTCATCACCACTGCCGGATTCCCTTTTGCGCCGAAAGCCAGCAGCACCCCGAGCGCGCCGATGGCTCCGCCGATGCCCGCGATCAGCGACCACGCCACGCCTTTGATGGGATAGCTCCAGTTCGCCCCGCTCAGCACGAGGATGACGAGCGGCGCGAGGACGGCGACGAGGAAGTAGGCGACGCCCACGAGCAGGAAGGCCTTCATCCGGCCATTGGCCGGGTCTCCCATGCTGAGCTGTCCCGTGTGGAGGAAGATGCCGTAGGTGCCCCAGCACACCACGGTGAGCAGCGCGAAGGTGAGCCAGGTGGTGGTGGATGAGGAGTCGGTGGCGGGCGGCATGGTTTGATGTGGTTGGAGGAGCCTTCCTCTTAATCTTCCTCTTCCTCTTCCTCCAAGCTCGCGAGGTAAAGGAGGAAGAGGAAGATTAAGAGGAAGAGCAAGAGAGGATGTCGGGAGGGGCGGGTTCGATCCGGCCGCGGATATGTTCGGGAATCGGCACGGGGACGAGCTTGCCGGTGATTTTGTCCACGCTCGCGCACACGGCGGCGATGCGGCCCCGCGCGACCTCGGTGCCATCGGCACCTTTGCGGAAGATGAACTCGTAACGGATCGAGCGCGCCCGGACCTCGGCGACGATGAGGTGAATCTCTACCTCCTCCTCAAAACGCAACGGCGCGCGGTAATCGCACGCCGCGCTGACCCGCGGCCAGCCGGTCGTCGCGCCGTCTTCATGCGCGTGAATGGAAAAGCCGAGCGAGCGGAAGAAGGCGTGCTCGGTGGACTCCATCATGCGAAAGAAATTCGCGAAGTGGACGATCCCCGCCATGTCCGTCTCGGCAAATTCGATCCGGCGCGTGAGCTTGAATTCGTACGGCATCAGCGACGGCGGACCGCCCGCCCGCTGGCAGCGCGGCGGCCTCCAAGGGAAAGATTCGAGATGAGGAACACGTCGATCATTTCCATCGAGTCGTCATCGTCAGTAAAGACGATCAGCGTTCGCCCTGCCGGGGAGAGCCGCGTGTAATCGACGTGCTTCACGGGGATCCGTTTGCCTCCCGCCACCTCCACGGTGAAGGGGCGGAACGGCGTCGCGTCGAGCGCTTCTCGGAGTTTGTCGGGAGCCATGCGCGGACACTATCTGCGCAGTCCTGCACCGGCAAGGTCACTGTGCGGTGTGGCCCGCGTCGCCACGACGAGACGCTCCGCGAGCTGCCCGATGGTGTAGTCGCGCCACACCGCTTCGCGTCCGCGCTCACCCATCGTGCGGGTGGCCGCGAGGTTGGCGAGAGCTTCCTCCAGCGCATCGGCGAGCCGTTCCGCGCTCTGCGATTCATCGATTCCGGGTTCAAAGAGAATGCCTCCGCCAGTTGCTTCGACGATCTCCGGAAATGCCGACGCGCGCGGCAGCACGACAGGCACGCCCGCTGCGAGCGCCTCGATCACATATTGCCCGAAGGCTTCGCTGACCGTCGCTGGCACGGAGAAGACGTCGAGACTGTGCAGAAAGGCGATCTTCTCCTCGCGGCTGACATTCGGCAGCCACTCCACATCGCCGCTCACACCTGCGGCCGCGAGACGCGCCTTGAGCGTCTCGACGTAACGCGCATCGCCCTCCGTCATCGAGCCGGCGCACCGCAGCTTCACGTTTGGAATGCGCCCGCGTTTCTTGAGCAGGATGAAGGCATCGGTGAGCAGCCCAATCCCCTTCCCCGGCACGAAACGCGCGAGATAACCGATGGTCACGGAAGACAGCCTTCCAGGCTGTCCCGGCAGACGGGCTTCCGGCCCGCCATGCAGGCTGGAAGCCCGCCCGCCATGACAGCCTGGAAGGCCGTCTTCCGCCGCGTCGCGCTCCACCAGGTAGCCATCGAGCGAAGCACCATTTGGAATCACCCGCATCCGCCGCGCACTTTCCTCCGCGCTCCACCCGAGCCGCCGCGCCATGAGTTCGGCAAAGTAACGACTCGGTGCGATCCACAAGTCCGCATCGCGCATTCGCTCACCGAGCAACGCCCACACACGCGTGCTCCACGGCGCACCAAGCCCGTCGATGAACGTGTCTTCGCCCTGCAAAAAACCGAGCACCGGCACGCCAAGCGCCGCCTTGATCCGCCGCGCGAGCCCCGCCTGGAGCGCAGTGGAAAG
Organism: Chthoniobacteraceae bacterium; assembly: GCA_041751075.1. Taxonomy (GTDB): domain Bacteria; phylum Verrucomicrobiota; class Verrucomicrobiia; order Chthoniobacterales; family Chthoniobacteraceae; genus JANNXQ01. The sequence continues at coordinate 8,201 of JBGSYE010000506.1, read as the reverse complement.
CCACACCGCCTCCGGCTTCCCATGCTCGCGCAGCCACGCGATCAGCTCCTCGATTTCCCCGGCCTGATTCCCCTCCTCCCCGCGCAACATCGACAGCGTCATCTCCGCCACATCCGGCCCGCCCGTCTTCGCTGCAGCCTTTCCCGCGAGCAAACGAAGCAGCGCCCGCTGGGACAGCATCCGATCCAGCCAGCGCGGCATGTGCCGGAGCAGCGGCACCTTTTCCCGCAAGTAAGTGCTTACACCGCCGAAGAAGATCGGCGTCTCCGGACTCGCCGCATCTTCATCGAGCGTCAGCGGCAGATACATCGGCAGCATCAGCGCGCGGTGCCCCTGGCGGATGAGTTCCTTCGCCAGCGCATTGTCGCGCATGCACACCCCGCAGTGATAACTGCCGGTGCCGGGAGTGAGGAGGACGATGTTCATCGCCCGGCGAAGGAAACTTCCAACATCCAACATCCAACATCCAACATCCAATGAACCTGGCGGACGTTCTGGAGCCCTATTGGATGTTGAATGTTGAATGTTGAATGTTGGATGTTCATTTGCCGCCGCAGTCCATAGCAGATCACCAGAGGCCATGCATCCCCTGCCGGCGGTGAATCCCGAGACTTGCCTCCGCCCTCCGCCCCCGGCACCCCCGCATCCTGACGGTGCTACGAATTCACCCCGCCGGTGATCGTGTCGCCGTCGCTTTCACTAGTGCTCCGCCGACTGGGTCGTCTCCGCCGTGAAGGTGAATCGGCTCGAGGCCGCGGGCGATCCGTATTTGCGCGACATCCTCGCCGCATGGCGGGCGAAGAGCCCGGCGGGCTGCGGACTGGGGTGCGGTCCTTCCGAGCAAAGCGAGCGGAGCCACGGGATCAGCGGTCTGGCGACCCGTCGGCCCGCGGACTCAAGGCCGGCTGATGGTACGGAGCGTGTAACAGATGACCCGCGGCTGCGTGCCGCCGCTGCCGGATTGATTCTGGCAAATGAAAAGCAGCCCATCGCTGAGCACGGGCGGGGTCCAGGTCTCGGGGGCGTGGAAGAGCTTGGCCTGTGCTTTCACCACGGCGCCTTTCGGCGAGAGGTCGAGCCACGCGAGATCGCCATTTTCACCAAGGCACAGGAAAGCACCGTCCACCCGCAGCAACGAAGCGCGCTGAAATTTTCCGCCGAGATCGTCGCGCCACCTTTCTTTCCCCGTCGCCAGTTCGTAGCAGGCGAGCTCCGCACTTTGCGGGCGCATCCCCGCCGCGGCATAGAGATGTCCTCCGTGCGGAATGGCGGTGACGAGGTAGGGGTTGAACTTCGGCGCGCGCCACACCGGTCGGGCAGAAAAGTCCGGAGCGATCTCCACGCAGAGACCGCCTTCGGTGTAAGCCTCGGCAATGAAGACGCGGTTTCCGATCACGACCGGTGCGGAGACATTCACGCTGGCAAACATCGTCGAGCGATGCGGCGTGGCGCTGAGCACGGCGCCGGTCTTCGCGTCGATGACGAGGAGGCCGCCGGCGGGCGGATCATCCATGCCGCCCTGAAAGGCGAGCACGCACTCGCGCCCTTGGATCGTCGCGGGCACCGGCGAGGAGTAACTCGAACCCCACGCGTGTTTCGCGGCCCACAGTTCCTTGCCCGTCGCGGCATCGAGAGCGACCACGGACTTCCCATCCGCGGTGCCGAGCGAGACGATTACCCGGTCGCCAAGCACGAGCGGCGTGCCGCCCTGTCCGAAGAAAGTAGGCAACAGCTTGTACTCCGCCGCGAGATCGCGCTGCCACACCACTTTGCCCGTGGCGAGATCGAGGCAATGCAGCCGACTCGAGATACCGAGCGTAAAGACGCGGCCCGCGGCGATGGTGGGATTCGTGCAAGGCCCGGAGCCACCGCCATACTTCGGCGTAAACGGAGCGTCGTAGGGGAACCGCCACGCGACCTTGCCCGTCGCCGCATCAAGCGCCTCGACGATTTCCTTCGCACCCTCCGCGTGAAAGACCACGACGCGCCCGCCGCTCACCGCCGCCGTGGAATGCCCCGCGCCCTTCGCGTGCTCCCAGAGTTTGCGCGGTCCTTCCTTCGGCCATTCGTGCAACAAGCCGGTCTCGGTCGAGGTGCCATTGTAGCTCGGCCCGAGGAAGTGCGGCCAGTCGGCGGCCATCGCACGCACGCCGAGCAGTGTGATTGCGAAGACGAGAGTTCGACGCATGGATCAGGCAAAGTTGACGTTGCCGCGCAGTCCCGACTCGCCGGCTTGCGCGAGGAGCGCGAGGACTTTCGCGCATTCTGCCGCCCGGCTGTGGCGGCGGAAGAGCAGGATGAGGCCAGGAAATTCCTCGCCGCGTCTGATCGACTCTCGTGCCAGAATGAGGAAGTGATTGCGATTGCAGGTGATTATCAGCAGTCCCTGCTCGCGGACGTATTGCCAGATTTCTCCATCTGGCGTGGCCTGCGGCAGCACGCTCCGAAGAGTGGCCGCCTCGTGACTCTGCCGCTCCAACGCCTTTCCAATCGCGCCGGGCACATCGTGATCCAGCAGAAATTTCACGCCCCGGCCCGCCGCCGACGCATCGCTTCATTCAATTCCGCCACTTCCCGGCGGATCGCTTCCGAGGGCTCACATTGCTCGGCGATCAGCGCGTCGATCTCCTTCCGGTGGTCTTCGTAGTAGGCGAGACATTCATAGACCTGCGCCCGCGTGATGTCCGGGAAACAGGTCACTCCGATCGTGTCGATGGTCTCCTCGCGTTGCAGCAAGCCGACGACATCGTTCACGCCGATGCGGGTGCCCTCGATGATGGGGCGTCCTCCGCAGGTGCCGGGGATTTTGACGATGTAACGATACCCTGTCGCTGTGGCTTCGGCGGTGGCGCTCATGCGGCGAAGTTAGGCGGTTAGCGGAACCTTGGCAACGTCCGGTGCGCGTCCGTGCGCGAGCGGAGCGGGGATTTCGGCGAACTCGCTCATCGCGGCGTAGAGGTCGGTGAAGTCGAGATCGAACAAGTCGCCGATCAGCGAGTCGGTGAGGCGGCCGCGCTGCTCGGGGTAGGCCTTGATCATTTTGCCGAAGGAGAAATTCTCGTCGTAGAAGGCATAGACGAGCTTGCGCATATTCTCGATCCCACGGCAGAGCGTCTCACCGTATTGGTCGAAGCGCGCGGCGCTCACATCACCCGCAATGAGCGCGGCATCGACGGCATCGGCGGCGAGTTCGCCGCTCTTCAGGGCGAGGAAGACCCCGCTGGAAAAGACCGGGTCGAGGAAGGCAAAGGCGTCGCCCGCGAGCACGAGCCCATCGGCAGCGCAGTATTTCGAGCGGTAGGAGAATTCGCTCGTCACCCAATACTCGCCAAACTGTTCGCCCACGCTGAGGTGATCCTTGATCCACGCATTGCGCCCGATCTCGCGGCACATGATCTCGGCAGGGTCTTTGGATTCGGAGAAGAGGTAGTCCTTCTCCGCGACGATGCCGACGCTCACGATGTCGTCCTTGAGCGGGATGTACCAGAACCAGCCGCGACCCTCGACATAGGCCACGGTGGTGTTGCCTTCGTCGATTCCGGGATCGCGTTTTGCGCCACGGAAGTAAGTCCAGATCGCGAGCTTGTTGAGTTGCGGATCTTTCACCCGCCAGCCGTCGCGCGCCGTGGCGACCTGCTCCCGGCCCGAGCAGTCGATAGTGATGGGCGCGAAGATCTCGAAGATTTTGCCATCCGCGCCGCGCGCTTCGACGCCGATGACCGTGCCACTGTCGTCCTTCAGCAATTTGGTGACCGGTGTCTGCTCCCGGACCTCGGCGCCTTTCTTCCGCGCGTTGTTCAGCAGCATCACGTCGAAGTCCGCGCGCTCGACCTGCCACGTCACCGCGCTGGGGTGATCGTAGTGCTGGAAGAAATAGAACGGCTGCGACTGCCGACCGTCCGGAGTCACGAATTGCACGCTGTATTTCCGGGTGTAGGCGATGCGATCCATCTCGCCGAGCACTCCTAGCCGGTTCAGCGAAAACCAGCAGAACGGCATGAGCGATTCGCCGATGTGGTAGCGCGGAAACTTTTCCTTCTCGAGCACGAGCACTCGGCGGCCCTTCTCCGCAAGCAGCGCCGCGGTCGTGGAACCGGCGGGGCCGGCCCCGATGATGATGGCTTCGTATTTGGCTTCAGCGTTCATGCCGATGAATTCGCGGCGCCGGCGCTCACGGACGCAGCACTTCGACGATCCGCGCAAGGATCTGATCGCGCTCGCCGAGCAGCACATTGCAGCGCCCGTAGAGAGTGTGGGCGCCGTCGAGTTCAAAGTGGGCATCCATCGCCGAGTCCGGTGCGAGCTTGAGATACGCGCGTGGCTCGCTGCGGTAGCGGACGGCGTGGTGGTTGAGCAGCCCACCGAGCGGCTGGCGGCCTTCGAGGATGAGGGAACGGAGCGGTTCGGAAAACTGCGAAAGGTCGATCGCGATCGCGCCATATTCCACCGGCAGTCCGCTGTCCTGCGCGCAAAGGAGCACTTCGCGGCGATAAGTATTCCCCTCGTGCTCGCAATGCAGCACCCGGAGTTTCATCGGAGCCCCGTGGAACTTCTCCAGTCGCGAAGTCATGTCGCCATGATGCACCAGCAGCGCGCGATACGGCTCCGGCACCGCCACTCCGGCGATTCCCTCACACGGCGGCAGGATTTCGCCGGTGAGGCGAAAGAAGTGCGAAAGCGGATAGAGCAGATCGGTGGTCATTGCGGAATCTTCCTCTTCCTCTTCCTCTTCCTCTCAATCTTCCTCCCGGGCGAAAAACTCCGGCGGTTCCTCCGCTACGCGGTAGCTGTCCGCGCGGGAGTCAAGATGATCGAGCATCCGCATGAGCATGTTGACCACTTCTTCCAACAACGATTTTCCGTGGATCACTTCCTCCTTCGCGACCCGTTTCTTCGCAACCAACACATCCAGCGCCGCGGCACACTCCAGCCCGGATCCTTGGGCGATTTGCAGGAAGCGACCGCGATCCTTCGGTGAAAACTTGCCGTTCCCCTCGGCGATATTCAGCGAGATGCTGGTCGAGGCTCGGTCGAGTTGGTCCTTGGCGGCAATTTTTGCAGGCAGCTTTTCAAGGAGCGGCTCAAGCCATATTACGAATTCGATGCTGCGTTGATATACGATCAGCTTTTCGTGGGAGAACATGGGGAGGAGGAAGAGGAAGATTAAGAGGAAGAACTTGCCACGGTCATGTATAGCGCGCGTTGCGGTGCTGCGGGAGGAAGAAGGCGTGCAAGATCACGTCCACCTTGAGCAGCGCGCCGCGGGTGAGCACCAGCCAGTCGCCTTGCTCGGAGAGCAGCCCGCGCTGCTTGAGTTCCGAGATGGGCTCGTGGAAGCGCTGCGCGATGACGACTCCAAACTTATCCCGAAAGTAACTCTGACTGACCCGGCCCAGCTTTAGTTGCAGGATAAGTTCGCGGATCATGCGCTCTTCCTCGGTGGTGACGAGGGCGCGGCCGATCGGCAGGTCGCCGCGCTCGACGGCAGCGGTGTAGCTTTCAAAGTCGGGCAGGTTCTGGAAATGAACCCCGGCGACGTGGCTGAAGCTGGCGACGCCCAGGCCGAGGAGGTCCGCGCCTTGCCAGAGGAGATCGCGGTAGAGGAACCTGGTCTTTTGCGGATCGCGCACGGCAGTGGTCGCGCTGGTCACGGTGTAGCCGGCTTCTTCCAAGGCACTGAAGGCTTCATCGACCCACTCACGCTTGGTGTGCCAGTCGGCGACGGGCGCCACCAACTTACCCGCGGCCTTCATCTCCTGGTAGATGGTCGTGTTATACGGGATCTCCATTTGGTAGATCGTCACGCTGTCCGGTTGCAGCTCGATGGTCTTGGCGATGTTGCGCTGCCAGTTGGCGTCGGTCTCCTCGATCATCCCGGCGATGAGGTCGATATTGATCTGCGGGAAGCCGATCTTGCGGGCGAAGTTGTAGGCGCGGTAAATCTCGTCCTCCTTGTGGGCGCGCCCGTTGATCTCGAGGAGATGCTTGTCGAAATTTTCCACCCCGAGCGAGAGCCGGGTGATGCCGATGTCGCGGATGGCGCTCAGCTTCGCCTCGGTGAGCGTGCCCGGCTCGGCCTCGAAAGCGACCTCCTCCGCTTCGTCCCACGGGAGCATGGACTTCATGCGATCGGTGAGCGCGGTGAGTTGTGAGACGCTCAGGTAACTCGGCGTACCGCCGCCGAAGTACACAAACTTCGGCTTGCGCCCGGCAATGCGCGGCGTCGCGGCGTACATCTCCAACTCGCGCATCCCGTCCTCGAGGTAGCCCTTGATGTCGTCGGCATTCTTATCCGTATAGACGCGGAAGTAGCAAAAGTGGCAGCGCTTCCGGCAAAACGGGATGTGGAAATAGACGCCGAGCGGCACCCCCGCCGACGCCGGCGCCGCGAGAGCGCGCCGCACTTCGGCGGCTTGATCCTTTTCCCAAAAGGAAAACGGCGGGTAGTTCGCGACGAAGTAGTTGCCAGCGGTGGTCTCGTCGCCATCGGCGAGCAGGCGGTCGAAGGTCTCGGTAGTCATGGACAGGGAGCGCGGAGAGTCGCGCAGGCCAAACGGATGCGCAACGAAATAGTGTGTGTGCGTATCATTTGTGGCGCGGCTCTCCAGAGCCACGCCGGGTGGCGGGCGGCGCGGAGTGGCTTGGCTCTGGAAAGCCAGGCCACCATTGCAAACGCGCCCGCACACCGATAGCCTGCCACCATGACTGCGCTCGCTGTTCCGCCTCCGGCGCCGCCGATGCGGCCGCGTCGTTTCACCGTCGATGAGTTTCATCTCATGGGCGAGGTCGGCCTCTTCGACGACGACAATCGCTACGAACTGCTGGAAGGAGAAGTCATCGAAATGCTGCCCCCAGGACCATTCCACTGCTCCCACGTCGATCGCTCGGCCGCCAAATTCTACAGCCGTCTCTCGGACCGGTACCACGTGCGCTGTCAGGGCGGCGTCCGCCTCTCGGATGTGACGGAGCCACTGCCGGACATCGCTGTTCTTCGGAGGAGTCGCGATGAATACCTGACCTCTTCGCCGACCGCGAAAGACATCCTCCTGCTGATCGAAGTCGCCGATTCCAGCCTGAGCCACGATCGCAGTCGCAAAGCGAACATCTATGCCCGCGCCGGCGTGCCGGAGTATTGGATCGTCGATGTGCGCGGGCGGCAGGTGCTCGTCTTCCGCAAACCGCGCCGCACCGGCTATGGCGAGATGAAGGCACACCAGCCGGGGGACAAATTGCGCGCGCTAAAAGTGCCGGAGTTGGAGCTGAAGGTGGACGACCTGCTGGTGAAGCCGCGGTAGCGGTGCGCCAAAGGTGCCGCGACCTCAATCGAACCGACTTCTTCCTCTAAATCTTCCTCCCCCGAGGGAGCAGGAGGAAGACTAAGAGGAAGAGATCCAGTGGCGCGGCACTCGATCCGGCGGGCATTCTCCTCGACAGCCGATTCCATAACGGGCACAAGACTTCCGCTGTTCCACTTTTCCCTTATTTCTCGCCGTATCTACGGTGAAGACGGGATTGATCGAAGGTCGTAGCGGCTTCCTCGAAAAGAGGATTCAGTCCTATGACCACACCCCTCCAGCGTGTGCGCAGTTTCTCCGTGCGCGCATTCCCTCCCACCGGAATCCCGGTTTCCGCGGCGTGGGCGGATGGTGCGGGGATGGATTTTTCTCCCGCTCCTCACCACCGGACTCCGCCGAGTCGCCACCATCGCCGCCATGAAAACATACACTCCGCACCTCATCTCATCCGGCCGCCGGTCACCATTCCTTTCTCGGGTGTGGCTCGCCGTGGCTGCCGCCTTGGTCTCGGTCACGCTTGTGGCGCGCGGAGGCGTCACGGAGTTCCCCAGCGCCGGCGGCATCACCATCACTGACCACACGACTGCAACGCCCTATCCCTCGAACATCACGGTGAGCGGCATCACCGGCACCGTCACCGCCGTGCGGGTGAAGCTCAATGGTTTCAGCCACTCATGGCCCGAGGACGCGGATGTCTCCTCGTCGCACCGACAGGCCAGGTGTGCGCGGTCCTCTCGGATGTCGGTGGCCTTGACTACGATGGCGTTGGCATTCTGAACCTCGTCTTCGACGACTTGGCGGACACGGTGATTCCGGATAACACCGAGTTCACCTCCGGCACCTACCGCCCGCCGACTACGAAGCGGGCGAACCCCTGCCACCGGGCGGGACCGGCAGCATCGGCAC
>JBGSYE010000505.1:0-2126 GCA_041751075.1 Chthoniobacteraceae bacterium | reverse complement strand
GCGACTTCCTCAGCCGTGTGCTGAAGTATTGAACGGGAAAAAATCCGAAATCCGGAACAAATTCCAATGAATGGAAATTGGGAAAACCGCGCGGGATCGCCTGCACGCCATTCCCAGTCATTCACGCCTTCGGAATTTGTTTCGCATTTCAGATTTCGGATTTCGGATTCCCCCCGCGCCTGCTCGTCACTCCCTCCTTGAGCATAGGCGGCTCCACCGCATAATGACTTCGTTGCAAACGAATCTCCTCCCCAACGCCGCGCTCGCCGAGTTCTACCGATTCGCCGTCCTCCTCGCGGGCAATGCCAAAGTGGCTGAGCGGGTCCTGGCCGAAGTCCTCGGCGAAGTGCAGACACAGATCGAGCAGCTCCGCAATGAGAACAGCCGGCGCGCCTGGCTGGCGGCGCGCATCCGCGAGCGGTGTCTCGAGATCAAGGACGAAACGCCGCCGGCGCCGGGGCTGGTCCGCGGGGAGGTGGGAGCCGCGGAGAGTCCTGAGCCCCTGGACATCGAGGCGTTTCTGGTGGGGCAGCGTTTTCACCTGCTGCCGGAGCCCGAGCGCACGGCGCTGGCGCTTTTCCATCTGGACCTCTTTTCCACGGAGGAGATCGCGCAGATCTTGAAGCTGAAAACCGAGCAGTTCGCGGAGACCATCGGCCGCGGACGCACGCTGTTGCGTGATGCGCTCAAGGTCATGCGCGAGGATTCGCCTGCCGCGCCATGAAAGCCGAGGAAGCGGAAATCCTGATCCAGGGCTTTCGCCCGGGAAAGCCGACGGATTCGCGCACGCAGAAGGCGGTCGAGTATTCCGAAGGCCACGACACGCTGCGCATCCAGCTCGAGGAACAGCGGCTATTCGACGAGCACATCGGCGGGCTCATCCGCTGCATCCGGCCTCCGGGGGATCTGCGGGAGAAACTCGCGGCGCTGAGTGGAGCGAAGGCGGCGAATCCCGGAAGCCTGCGGCATCACGCGATCCTTCCGGTGCTCGCCGGAGTGCTCGTCCTCGTGGGCATCGCGATTTTTTTCTACATGCAGAATTCGACGCGGTTCGAGGGGCGGGAGGCGGTCGAACACATGATCGAGGACACGGCGGAGATGTCGGGTGTGGAACTCGAGCCCGTGTCGTCGAGCGCGGGGCAACTCGGCGACTGGTTTTACATGCGGGGTTTCGAGGGCTACTCGCTGCCGCCGGAGCTGGCGCCGCTGCCGGCGGTCGCTTCGCGGGTCGCGGCGATCGATGGACGCAGCGTCGCGCAGGTGGCCGTCGAGGAGCATCATCTCGTGGTGCATGTCTTCGATGCGGCGAAGTTTGGGGTCGGACTCGAGTCCGGCGCGCCGTGGCGCGTCTTCACTCACGAGCGGTGGGCGGCGGCGGTACGCCGCCAGGGGCCGACGTGCTATCTGCTCACCGTGCTCGGCTCTGCGGCGGACATGGAGGCCATCGTGAGCTCGCTTTCCCAGCCATGAAGACACCACGCATATCTCATCTCGCCATCGCCCTGTCGGCTCTCGTGCTCTCCGGGTGCGCATCCTTCGAGCGGGACTGGAAAGCGGCGGAGCGGCGGCCGGAGACGCGGAGCGTTGAAAAGAGCGATGCTTTCACCGGCCGGTGGGACGGTCGCTGGACGAGTGCGAAGCATCGCACCTCCGACGGATATTCGGGCGGGCGGCTCCGCTGCATCCTCACGAAGATCGACGACCACCACTACGAAGCGCGCTTCAAGGCGAACTGGATGATCTTCGCCTCCGGATACACGACGGTCTTCGACGTGGAGCGGCATGGTCGGGAGCTGCACCTCGAGGGCCAGCATGCGCTCATGCCGTTGTTTGGCGGCGTGTATCGGTACAAGGGACGGGTGACGCCCGAGCGCTTTATGGCGACTTACGACTCCGCGTACGATCACGGAACCTTCGAGATGCGCCGCCCGCAAAGCGGACGTTGACGCCCGCGCCGCGTTTCCCTTACACCGATTCCATGTTCCGCCCGTTCCTCCTTCTCCTCCCCGTCCTTTCGCTGCCGCTGGCCGGATGTTCGACGCCCTACGCGCGGATGTATTCTCCGGCAAAGAGCTACTACAAGGCGCCGGCGGACAAGATGGCCACGGTGGACGCGGAAAAACTCC
>JBGSYE010000504.1:0-4675 GCA_041751075.1 Chthoniobacteraceae bacterium | reverse complement strand
CCGCGATCAACGCCGCGGTCGGCAGCCCCGCCACCAGCGATCAGCGTGGCTCCCCGATCGTCAGCGTGCCCGACATCGGCGCCTATGAAGCTGCCGCCGGCACGACCACCAGCTATTCGGCCTGGTCCGTGCAAGTCGCTGGCAGCGTCCTTCCAGCCACCGACGACACCGAGCGCGACGGTGCTATCAACGTCCTGGAGTATGCCCTGCGCAGGAATCCGCAGGTGAGCGACACCCCGCTCAGCCCCACGCTGGTGAAGCAGGGAGCCGGGCGCCAGTTTGCCTTCCGCTACCAGGCCACGGCGAATGACCTGCGCTACATCGTCCAGCGCAACACCGACCTCACGAATGCCGGCGGTTGGACGGAAATCTACCGCTACGACCTGAGCACCGGAGTCATCACGGAACTCTTCAGCGTCACCGGCGACGAAAACGCCACGACGCAACTGATCACGCTCACCGATCCCGCACCCGGCACGAAGCTCTTCTGGCGCCTGCGCGTCGAACTCGTGCCGTAACACCTGGAGGGACATGCTCCGCCATGTCCCTCATCAAAAAGCCAGGGGTGGTCGGCCCCGCGCCTCCTTCGCCCATTCGATGTGGGACATGACGGAGCATCTCCCTCCAGGTCTGCGACGGCCCGTCGCCTAGGTCGGGTATTCGCCTCAATTCGCCAGCAGCTTCACCAGCCGGTCATTCACGAAGAGGATTTCTTTTCCCGCCCGGGTCTTGTTCACGAGGCCGGAGTCGGCGAGGTCGTGGAGGTAGCGCGAGACCGAGACGCGGTTGCCGAGCCCGGCTTCTTCGAGGTGGCGGATCTTGCAATACGGACGCACGAAGAGTTGCTCGATGAGCTCTTTGGAAAAGGTGCGCTTCGGCAGCTTCAGGCGGCCTTCTTCGATCATCTGCGTCATCAGATCGCCGATGGCTTCGATCTTCAGCACGGTGGTCTCCGCGGTGCTCTCGACGGCGCGCAGGACATACAAAATCCACGGCTCCCACGCGGCCTTCTCCGTCACCTCGCGGAGGTGCTGATAGTAGAGGCTCTTGTGCTGGATGATGTAGCGGCTGAGGAAAAGGATCGGCTGCTCGAGCAGGCGCTGATGCAGCAGGAAAAGGATGAGAAGGATGCGCCCGGTGCGCCCGTTGCCGTCCGGAAAGGGATGGATCGCCTCGAACTGATAGTGCAGCACGGCGAGCTTCACGAGCGGGTCGAGCCCGTCCTCGGCGGTGTTGATGAAGTGATCGAGATTCGCGAGCAGGGCGCGGATGCGCTTTTCGCCCTGCGGCGGCGTATAGACGACCTCGCCAGTGATGCGATTGATGAGCTGCGCCGCGGAGTCCGTGCGGATGCCGGGGCGGTCGGCCTTGATCGTATTCACGATCTCGATGGCGAGGTCGGCGGTGAGCGCGCGATTTTTCTGCAGGGCCTGCGCGCCGTGCCAGAGGGCTTCGTTGTAGTGCAGCACTTCCTTGGCGTGCGGCGGCAGATCGGGCGAGTCCGTGCTCATCCCGCGGTAGAGCTCGTCGCTGGTCGTGAAGATGTTCTCGATCTCGCTGCTCGCGCGGGCTTCCTGGAGGGCGATGGTATTGAGCAGGATGGTCGGGTTCGGCACCGTGCGCGTGCGGCCTTTGAGTTCCGCGAGGCTGCGGCTGGCGCGGATCACCGCCTTGAGCACCGCCTCCGTCTCGAGGCGCGCGTTGGGTGGGAGTAGGGGGAGATCGTTGAAAGGAGTGCGGGCAGCGGACATGTGCAGTGCTCGAACATGTAGGCCGCGTCATGTGCAAAACACAGGGAAATTTGCGCATGACGGTGCGGAGGTGCGCATGTGGTGAACATGTTACCGCGAGCCATGCCGACAGGCTGCGCGTGGGTGGCTTGGCTCTCCAGAGCCAACCCCGCCCAGTGCCTGCGGGCGAGGAGGCTTGGCTCTGGAGAAGCCAAGCCACCAACGAGTGGCCCGTCGGCACGCTCGCTCTACGCCGCTCTGTCGGACGGACGCCGATTTTAACCCACGCCAACAATTCCCTTTGCAAGCTCGGGCGGGAGCCTCGCTCTCGCGGTGTTTCCTCGAGACCATCTCTCTGGCCATTTGCCGGAGCCCGCGCGAACGGGCTGTCTCTCATGCGGTCGCGCCGGTTCCGCTGAGTCACCATGGCCGTGATTTCCCCCGGATTCAGCGTCGCGGACTTTCCAAGCCCCCTGCTGCGGCGGTGCGAGTGTCCCTCAGACTTGGGCATCACCAGAACTCCGTATGAACACCACCCACTCTTCCCTCAAGCACCGCGGCGCGCTCGCCTGGCTCGGCGCGATCCTGCTCGCGATGACCCTCGGCCTCTGCAATGCGGTAGCTGATGGAGTCAGCTTTTCTTTGTATCTGAAGAACGGCACGGCTGAGCCGGTTTCGTTTACGATTGTGCCGGGTTCCTGCTGGAATGGAACGCAGGGCACGCTCGGCCCGGTGGCGCCGGGCGGTCAGGCCGTCATGAGCGTCTATCGGGATCAGGGGAGCGCCTGTGATGGGGAGTCCGCCGACTTCTCAATCAAGCCCAGCGCTTCATCGGAAGCCCAGCGCTTCGGGGCGAGCAATGATGGCGGTCTTTGGACTTTCCACACCAACCGTTACAACGGCGAACTCGTCGCCAATGTCCCGGACGCGGGAAGCTACACTTGGACGATGAGGCCGCTGGTAACGCGGCTTTCGGGGCCGGTGGATGAGCGGCTGACCTTGCCGCGCAGCCCGATTGCTTACGATACCGGCAGCTGGGGCCACGTCTCCGGCAGCACGGCCAAAGTCGAGACATTGAAGTTTGCCAATCAGCCGGGCATGTGGGGCTGCAATTATCAGAGCTGCTCTGGACTGGAGTTCTTCCATGTCCAGCACACGAAGCGGCTTCCGAACAAAAACGGCCGCGCGTATATCATGGTATCGCAATCCCGAGGCCACAACGGCTGGATCTTCCTGATGGAGACTAACCCGGGAGTGCTGGATCCGGTCACCGACCTCATCCGGCCCAGCACGGACGGCGCCGCGATCGGCAGGATCATTTGGCAGGAAGTGTTTACGGGCAGCTTTAATGGCACGATGAACCCGATAGGCAACTGGAACCACCCCGGCAAGATGTCGCTGCAGGGTGGAATGCTCCTCATCAACATGCAAAACTGGAGTGAGGGCAAATCAGTCGTCCACTGCACGAATAGCACGAGCAATAATTATCAAAGAGGGACGGACGAAGACGCGGTGCTGTTCTACGACGTGCGAGACCCTGAGCATCCAAAATACTGGGGTAAGATGACGGCGACGGACCTTAACCTGCCCATTTCCACTTACAACAACGGCACGGATGGAAACGGCTACGGTGGATATGCGCGGGAATTCAGCGCGGTGAGCCTGATGCGTTCCCCGACCACCGATGAATGGAAGCTGTATGCTTACGGCAATGGTTACGACGTGACTTGGAAAACATCCTTCATTTCTCCGAATATCGAGGACTGGACTCTATCGAGCGGAGGATTCGGCGGCCAGCACGGCGATGAATTCAACAGCTACCAATGGGATAGCTCTCGGCAGGTGACCACGCCCCCCAACGGAGTCGAGAGACAGATGACCTTCGAGGTGGGTAATACCGCTCTCGGCAATGGCGAGAATGAAGGGTTCACTTTTAGCGGCGGTGAGCACCACATGGGTCTCCCCTACGCGGATCGGGATTGGGATTCGGAGTCCTTGTATATCACGCCACAGGGTGTGCCGGTGGTCTATACGATGAAAACCACGGCTGCCCCGGATGGCGGGAGCACCAACGACGCTGATCTGATTCAAGTCTATGACACCCGGAACGACGCGGCCAATCAGACGCCCCATCCGGTCAGCTCGGTGGTAACTAACCTCTTCGACAGCGGCCCCGGTTCGTTGCGCCGGGCGATCGGGTATGGAGGCAGTATTACTTTCGCGCCCGCGTTGAATGGCCGCACCATCACCCTCACGAGCGGCCCGCTCGTGGTCTATCCCCACAATGTAAATATCAGTGCGGCGGCGCTCCCAAAAGGAATCAGCATCGTCCACAGCGGCAACCATGGCTCGCCGGTCTTGAAGGTCGGCGCCGAGAGATTGCTCACCTCATCGGGCTTGAATTTTCCCGCGTGGATCACCCGTGAGCTAACCCCGGGAGATGCCACGGCTTGGTTCGGGCAGAGGGCCACCACCCATGATGGCGTGGAAGCTTTCCAGAGCGGCGACATCGCCGATTCCGAGGCGACCTTTGTCGAAACGAAAGTCGTAGGTCCGGGCACGCTGACTTTCTGGTGGAAGATTTCCTCAGAGTCTTCCTACGACTACCTGCGCTTCCGGCTCGACGGCGAGGACGTGGCGGCGACCCCGCCGATTTCCGGCGAGGTAAATTGGCAGCAGAGGACCGTGAACGTGCCGGCGGGGACCACACGCTGAACTGGACTTATTCAAAAGACTTTTCCGAATCGCACGGGGCCGATGCTGGCTGGGTGGACGAAGTGAGTTTCGCTCCGCTGGGGCCGGAGCTCACCCTCGAGCAGCCGAACGGCACTCGCTTGCTCGCGGGCACGGTCCTCGGCTGGGGCGCCGATTCCTATGGCCAGGCGACGGCGCCCGCGCGGCTGGGTGGAGTGACCGCGCTGGCGGCGGGCCTGTCTGACACCCTG
>JBGSYE010000503.1:0-11585 GCA_041751075.1 Chthoniobacteraceae bacterium | reverse complement strand
GGCAGAGCCGGCGGGCCGCTCGATGCAGAGGCGCTGGGAGCAGCGCAGCCGGGCGTCAGCCTCCGCTCCGCTCCGGCTGACGCCCGGCTGCGCTCCCTGGAACCCCGTCCGCCTTTGATCGCACACGGTCCGGGTTTGAATGCCCACCGTCCGGGTTTGATCGCACCGCGATAGGGCGATCGCCTCCGGATACCAAGGTCCAAATTCCAAATTCTAAGTAAGGGCCAAAGTTCAAGGGGGGAGAAATTTCAAGGAAGCGCGCGTGTGCCGTCGGCCCCCTTGAAATTTGCACCCTGAAATTTGGATCTTACTTGGGATTTGGTTCCTGGAATTTGGCCCTTCCCCTCACCACTGGGTCGCCTGCATCCGCCTTGCGACCTCTTCCACATTCTCCCGCGAATTGAACGCACTGATCCGGAAGTACCCTTCGCCCATCGCTCCAAAGCCGCTCCCCGGCGTGATCACCACATTCGCCTCGCCGAGCATGCGATCGAACATCTGCCAGCTCGTCGTCCCCGCCGGCGTCGAGACCCAGATGTAGGGCGCATTCACGCCTCCATACACGCGCATTCCCACCTTCGCCGCCGCTTCGCGGAGAATCTTCGCATTGCCCATGTAGTGCGCGATGAGCGCGGCAACCTGCGACTTGCCCTCGGGCGAATAGAGCGCCTCGGCGCCGCGCTGCACGATGTAGGAGACGCCGTTGAACTTCGTCGTATGCCGGCGCGACCACAGCGCATGCAGCGGCTGCTTCTCGCCGACCGCCGTCATCGCCATCAGCGTCTTCGGCACCACGATGAAGGCGCAGCGCGTCCCGGTGAAGCCGCCGTTCTTCGAGAAACTGCGGAACTCGATCGCGCACTCGCGCGCACCGGAAATCTCGTAGATCGAATGCGGCACCGCCGGATCGCTGATGTACGCCTCGTAGGCCGCATCGTAGAGGATCACCGCCTGATGCTCCCGCGCATACGCCACCCACGCCTCGAGCTGCGCCCGCGTCGCCACCGCGCCGGTCGGGTTGTTCGGAAAGCACAGGTAGATCACATCCGCGTGCTCCCGCGGCGGCTCGGCCACAAAGCCATTCTCCGCCGTGCAATTCAGATAGATGAGCCCCGCATACGCGCCACTCTCGTCGGCCTCGCCAGTGTGCCCCGCCATCACATTCGTATCCACATACACCGGATACACCGGGTCCGTGATCGCGATCCGATTCTGCGGGCCGAGGATGTCGAGGATGTTCCCGCAATCGCACTTCGATCCATCGCTCACAAAGACCTCGTCGTCCGCGACCTCCATGCCGAGGGCGCGATAGTCGTTCGCCGCGATCGCATGCCGCAGCCACTCGTAACCCTGCTCCGGCCCGTAGCCGTGAAAGCCCACGCGCGTCGCCATCTCATCCACCGCCGAGTGCATCGCCGCCGTTACCGCCGCCGGCAGCGGCTCCGTCACATCGCCGATCCCACAGCGGATGATCCGCTTCGCCGCGTTGGGATTTTCTTCACAGAAGACCCTGACGCGCCGCGCGATTTCTGGAAAGAGATAGCCGGCATTGAGCTTGAGATAGTGTTCGTTGAGGAAGGCCATGGGGTGTGGGAAATGGGGCGCGCTTTTTAATGGCGGACCGGAGCCGCGGCAAGCAAGGAGCGGCGAGCGTCCCGCCGCCGACCCCCGCTCGTGCCGGCGCGCCCATTTTTTGGGAAGAGCGGCGGGTTTCGTGGAGTTCGCCTGCTGGAGCGGGTCATGCACTTTGCCTTCACGCAGTTAGCGGCTGCGTTCCAGTCCTCCGGGCTGATCGGGTAAGGTCAGTGTGAGAATCGGCTTACTTCTTCGCCTTGAGCGGGTGCTCTTTCAGGATCTCATCCACCATGTAGAAGATGGTGCGATCCTTGGTCGCCTCGCGCACTCGCTTCACCTCGCCGGGCTTCACGACGGGCAGGTTGTTGCCGAAGGATTGATGCACATAGGTGATCACGGCGGCGATTTCCTCGTCGGTGCAGAGGCCGGCGAAACCCATCATGGGTGGCGTGCCTTTGGCGGGGCCGTATTCCTTGCCTTGGAATTTCAGCGGTCCGTAGAGGCCCTTGAGAACGATCTTGATCACGCGATCCGGATCGCCGGCGAGCCACTCGCTTTTGGCGAGGCCGGGATAGGTGTTCTCGACGCCTTTGCCGTCAGCCTGATGGCAGGTCGCACAGTGCGCTTCGCGGTTATAGACATCCTTGCCGAGGTTGTAGGCCTTGAGGTCGGCGCCGGAGAGTTTCTTGTCGGTGGGTCCGTATTTCGCATCGGGGGTCGAGCGCAGGCGGGCTTGGAGCAGCGCGTCTTTTGCGAGGATGTCGCGACCCTCGGGGAGGGAGCCGAGCTGCTTCATCGTCTCCTTGAAGCAGTAGTCGATGTAGTAGTCCCGATCCGGCGCGACGAGCATGGCAAACTGCATCGCCTTCGTGGTGTCCTGGCCGCGGAAGAAGCTGAGCGCGCGCACGGCTTCGAGGCGGACGCGTGGTGCGGAGTTGGCAGCGGCTTTGCCGATAAGATCGAGCGCGCCGGGGACGCGATCGCGCCAGTAGCAGAGCACGCGCACGGCTTGCGCGCGGGCGCGAGGCTCGGGCGACTGGAGCACGGCGTTCAGCAATTCGATATTCACGACGTTGTGCCACTGGTGGACCCACAGTGCTTCCAGACGGTGGTGCTCGTAATCCTTGTCCGACTTATCGAGCGCCTTTTCCCATTTCTGCACGGCGGCGATGACTTTCGCGGTGTCGTGGGTATCCAGTTCGATCTTCGCGCGCTGGCGCACGTTGTCTTCGTGCTCCTTGAGCAGTTCGAGCAGTGCCTCGATCGGCTCGCCGGTGATATTCTTCGGTGTGAGCAGCGGGCGGCTCGGATACGTGATGCGAAAGATGCGGCCGTGCTGATGGTCGCGGTTTGGATCGCGCAGGTGATGCTGGAGATGGCCGATGAGCATCTGCGACCAATCCATGAAGTAGAGCGAGCCATCCGGCGCGACGGCGACGCCGGACGGGCGTAAGTTCGGATTTGCCTGCACGTCGGTGGCGACCAGTCCGGGCTCGAGGGTCTCGCCTTTCAGGCCGGAGCCTTCCTCCGTGATCTTCGCGCGGAAGATGCCCTGAAAGCTGATCACGTTCGTATTCAGAAAGGTGCCCTGCCAGTCGTCCGGGAAGTGGCGGCTGCTCAGGATCGCGGTGCCGGGACACGGTCGCGACGGGCGCTCCCAGAATTGCTTCATCTTCGGATGCGCGCCGCTGTCGAGATGGCCGCTGAAGGCGGGGCCGAAGTAGTTCGCGTTGCCGGTGGCGTCGGTGATGATGTCGTTGCCCCAGTAGTCGAAGACGCGGCCATGCGGATTCGCGAAACCATACGGCACGTAGCGCGAAAATTTGCTCGTGCGCGGCTCGAAGCGATAGATCGCGCCGTTCACGTTGCGCACCGGGCCGTCGAGCGTCTCGACATTCGTGCGGTGAAAGACGCCGTCGCTGAAATACACCGCGCCACCGGGCTCGTAGCAGATGGAATTCGTCTCGTGATGCGAATCGGCGGCGTCGAGTCCGTGGACGATGCGCTCCTTCCAGTCGGCCTTGCCGTCGCCATCGGTGTCGCGCACGAACCACATGTCGGGCGACTGCATCACGAGCACGCCGTCCTTGTAGAGCTGGAAGCCGGTCGGGCAGTTCAGGCCGTCGAGGAAGGTCGTGACCTTGGTGAACTTTCCGGTCTTCGAGTCGATGTCGAAGACGAGCAGCTTGTCGAAGACCTCCGTCGTAGGCGTGGTCTCAGGATAGCTCGGCCACACGGCGACCCACAGCCGGCCGCGCGTGTCGAAGTTCATCTGCACCGGATTCACGAGGTCGGGAAACTCCACCTCCGACGCGATGAACTCGACCTTTGTGCCCTCGGGCGACGTGAGGTGTTTCAGCGCTTCGGTCGGGTTGAGATACGGGATTGGCTCGGGGCGATTCGCGGGCGTCGGCTGCACCGGCGGCAGATTGTCATCCTTCACGGCGAAGGTCTTGCCCTGCGCCGCGGCCCACACGGCCTGGTCGCGGTTCGCCGTCTTTACATCGCGCTGCGCCATCTCCTGGCCGAGGATGGTCGCGTTGTCCACGCCCTCGTATTTGATGCGCGAACGCTGCCCGTAAATGTTGAACTGATCCACGGTGCGGTAGCGATGGTGCCACTGCTCATTCTTCTCGATCACCGCCGCGCGGATCGACGCCACCGCAGTATCGTCGGTCTTCGGCGCCTCTTTGCCGAAGATCGCCTGGAACTGCACCGGCGCCAGCGCGCGGTCGCCGTCTTCCGTGAGATGGATGCCATTGATCGTCAACGGGCGGGCCGCCTTCGCGTAAAGATCTTGCGAGGCGTGGAAGAGATCTACGAAGGGAACGCCGTTCGCCTTCGCCACCTCCGCCATCGCCACGGTGTAAAGCGCGAGGTTCTGGTTGTTCGCGGAACCGTCCGGGAAGTTCGCCGGGTCTTTCAGATTCTCATGCGCGATCGGCGAGAGCAGCACCACGCGCGGCTTTCCCTTTCCGTAATCCGCGGCGAGTTGGGCCTTGAGGTAAGTGTCCAGCGCCTTCTTGAAATCCACGAGCCCACCCTCGCTCTTGAAGGACTCGTTGAAGCCCCAGTAGGCGAGGATGACACTCGCGTGGAAATCCGCCCCCGACTTGTAGATCACCTCCGTGCCCGCCTTCTTCGATCGCGAGTCCGAATCAGGATTCACGCCCGTCTTCACGTCGCCCGGTTTCATATTCAGGAAGTATTCCGTCGGGGGCACCTCGTCGCTGCGCGGGTGGACGTTCACTTCATCCGCCGCAAAGCCGAGATTGCGCACGGTGAGTTCGAGATCGGGATACGCCCGGTGGACGAGCGCCTCCAGCCAGCCGTGATGCTGCTGCCGATCCGCCAGCCCGCTGCCAACGATGGCGATGTGATCCCCCTTCTGAAGCTCGATCGTTTGCGCGTCGAGCCCGCCGGCACAAAGCGCCAGCGTTGCACCGAAGACGATGGGAAGGAGTCGGAGTTTCATGGGATGGAGTTTTGGGGAATTGCCAATCAAGGGCCGCAACGATAGCGACCGGCATCCGGGCGTCACTCACATCCTTCGGTCGTCGGAGCGAGGCCACCACCTCCCGCGCTCCCTCCGAGCGTCAGCAGCCAATGCGCGACGGGAATTCCGGCAGACCGCCGGCGCCCGCCTTCCACCGATAGACGGAGCCGTCCGCAGTGTCGCTGCCGGAGACACCGCCCGCCGTCGTGACGAAGAATTCGTCCAGCGCCGGCCCTCCGAAACAGAGCGACGATACCTTCGCGACGGGAAATGGGAACGTCTCAATCACCCGGCCATCCGGGGCGTGTCGGACCACCGAAAATCCATCCCAGCGCGCCGACCAGACGTGGCCATCACGATCCACGGTCAGGCCATCCGGGATGCCTTCGTCGTCCGTCGCCTGGTGGAAGATGCGCTCTCCGGCGAGCCCGCCGGTGGCGCGATCGTAGTCGAAGCCGTAAATGCACCGCCGCGTAGAGCACGTCCAATAGAACGTCCGCAGGTCCGGCGAGAAGCCCATGCCATTCGAGCAGCCCGTGCCGCGGAAGAGCACCTCGATCGAGCCATCGCGCTCCACGCGGAAGAGCCCGCCGCTCTTCTCGGTGCGCCCGATCGTGCCGGCAAAGATTCGTCCCTCCGGATCGGCGATCACATCGTTGAAGCGCGCCGTGCCTTCATCGGCGATCTCGCGCAGCACCTTCACCGAGCCGTCGGGCCGGAGCAGCGCGAGATCCTCCACCCGGAAGAGCAGCAGGTCGCCATTCGCCTGGAAGGTGAAACCACCCACGGTCACACCGCGATAGATCACCTCGTGCCGCCCGCCCGCGAGGTGGAAGCGATGCACCGTGCCGCCGTCGATGTCCGTCCAGTAAAGGCACCCGTCGTCGCCATTCCAGAGAGGATTCTCGGCAAGCAGGCAGTGGTCGTTGAGGAGGGTCGTGATCATGGCTCATCGGCGCGGCTTTTTATAGTCGCGGGATGCGATGGTCGCAGATGAAAGAAATGCCACCCGTGCGACCGGCCGCCACCGTCTCCAGATTTCCTCACCTTCCCACCCCACCTACGCCAGGAAACCCAAGTCCGCCGTGGGAAAGCGTGTGAGATTCGGAAAGATCATCTCGATCTCGTTGTTCTCCAATCCGAACCACTTCGCCAGGGTGGCGGAGTATTGGTCCACCGCCAGGGTCGGGATCCAACGGCCGGTGCCGGTGTCGTCCGGGCCGTTGATCGCAAAGGTCGGCAGGTGTCCGTACGTCGCCCAGCGATTGACGGCGCCACCCATGACGAGGTGATGCGCGCCCCAGCCGTGGTCGCTGCCCTGGCTATTGGTGGGGAAGGTGCGGGAGAAATCGCTCGCGGTGAAAGTGGTCACCTGATCCGAAACTTGAAGCTGCTCCATGGCCTTCTGGAAGGCGAACATGCACCGGCTGACTTCATCGAGCAGGGTGGCGTGCGAACCGGTAGTCGGATTGTACAGGCCGTTTGAATTGAGCGGGTCGGTGACCTGCGCGGTGTGCGTGTCATAACCACCCACCGAACAGAAAAAGATCTGCCGGTTCATGTCCAAGGCGGATGGACCCCGGGCTTGGATGAGTCGCGCAATCATTTTCAACTGATTCCCCAAGGGGGTGCTCGGAAAGGGGTTGGTCCAGACCCAATTGGCCGGAGCGGTCTCCGAGGTGGCCGCGATATTGGTGTTCAATAACTCACCGGTGACCACGGCGTTGCTGAGCACGTCCCGATAAGCGGTCCGCTGCAGATTGGGTTGATTGACGCCCATGATGGCCCGCATGGGTCTCGTGCGGGGAGCGTCGTTGCTGGCAAAGGAGAGCGTGACTGCGCCCGTCTGGGAGACATGATACTGCGAGACGAGATTGCCGATTTCAAAGGTGTTGTTCCCGTTGAGGGACACCGACATGGAGATCTTCCCGGTCGGATTGGCGACGCTATTCAGGATGTCCGCCACCCGCCCGCCCCAGCCGGTGAGTGGAGGCTGGTCGGGAATGGAGGTCTGCCACTGGGTGACCTGATCGCTGTGGGAGAAGATCTGCGGCGGGCGATAAAACGAGGGGTTTGCCAGGTATTGCGCGCGGGTCGTCGGGCGCACCAGCGTGCCCACATTCATGATCGGCACCAGCGTGCCCTCGCCGAAGAGGGTTTGCAGGTGGGGGCAGGAGGGATGGAAGCCGTAGGAATGCCCATCGGCGTCGAAGTAGATGGGGCCGGCTCCACCCGTCCCCGTCCGCAGCGACAGCAGCGAGGATTGTGGCAGGGCGAGGTTCCCCCGGATGGCCGCGTAGTCGGCGTAGGTCGAGGAATCCGTGGGCACGATCCAGTTGTTGGAATCGTTGCCGCCGGCGAGGAAGAGGCAGACCAGGGCTTTGTAGCCGGTGATCGGCCCCGCCGCCATCGCGGCATTGATGAGGCGCAGGTCGCGGATGGTGCTGCTGAGCGCCCACGTACCAACGGCGGCGCAGGATGCCTGCCGGAAAAAATCCCGGCGCGTTTTGAGATTCGTGTCTTTTTCGGAGCTCATAGGGCTATCGCTGGATGGTGAAGTCGGGGCTGGTGAGGATGAGATGAATGATCGTCCGAAGGCGGTCGCGTTTGTTGGGGTCGCCCGGATTGGTCGAGCCTTGGTTATAGGAGATGTGCGAGACGTGGGCATTGGCCAGGCCGCCGGGCGTCGGAACGCTCGAGCAGCTCACCGGGACGGTGAAGGTCGAATCTCCCGTGACCGTCACCACGCGGGTGGTGGTGGAACTGTTCAAGCTCGATCCGAAGGAACCGTTCGTCACCCCGCTGATGAGCACGACGTCTCCGGTCACATAGTCGTGCGGGACGGCGGTGGTTACCGTGCAGGAGGGGTTGCCGGTGCTGATGGAACTGATCGGCAGGGCGACGAAATTGCGGATGATCGTTTTGATCGCCGGTGGCAATTGCCCGCCCACGAGCAGCGTGCTCATCTGATTGATCAATTCGTCGATGTTCTGATTGTGCGTCCACGGCAAGGTCGAGTCGGGCGGCTCGCCGAGGCCCAGATTCGCGGCATCGGCGGCCATCCACTGGCTGAAATGCATGACCAGGGCATTGTTGCCCAGGGCGAAGCTGCTGAAGGAATTCTGATTGGTCGGATAGTAGAGTCCCTCGTAGAGATAGTTTGCCTGGCGGACCACCGACGTCTCGGCCGTCTCCTGGAATTCCGGCGTCGTGATTCCTTGCGAGGCCAGCGCGCCGGGGAACTTGAAGTCCGGCAGGAAGAAGTTGAACACCGTCGGGGAATTCAGTGGCGTCTGGTCGAGGGTCAGCGAGGTATTCCCCACCGCAAAGGTGCTCGGGCGGCTCGTCACGGTCCCGGCGCGGTTCAGCGGCAGTGACTTGAGCGGGAACTGATACACCCCGGCGTCCGACACGTTGGCGCCGAGATTTGTGCCCGCGGAGGACGCGAGGAAGGTCCAGGTGTTGAGATCCACGACGGTATCGACTGTCGCGACCATATCCACGGGGACGGAATTCCCGCCGGGAGCGGCCGTGAAATTGATCTGCACCTCGTCGCCCACCGCGAGATCATGGTTGAAGTTCGTGTCCATGGTTACCCGCCGGCTCACGGGCTCACTCATCCCGGAACTTCCGCTGCTATAGCTGCCGGGAGAGAACCGGGGAATTATGCAGTTGCCGTTCCGCGCCCCCGGGGCGGCTTGGGCAAGAGGGATCTCGAAGACAAACGTGCCATTGGTCCCGGTTTGGGCGCTGGCCGCCGTCAGGGTGTACACCTGCCCGTCGAGACCGGGGACGCCATCGGCCCCGCCACTGGTGAAATCGACGAACACTTTGTGTCCCGTCTGGAGCCAGTGATTCGACATCGTGACGGTGCAGGTCGTGGAGTTGGCCGGAATGAGGTACCCGTTCGTTGTGGTGCTAGTGGCCCAGCCGTTCGCCGTCGCCGTCAGCGTCGTCGCATTCGTCACTCCCGTGGAATAGGATCCAATCCAGGGCGCTGGATTTCCCGAGGTGAAATCCAGGAATTGGTTGCTCGTGGCACTGTACCCATGCGGCGCATCGGTGGTAATCGTAATCGTCCGCGTTCCGTTTTGCACATAGTTGCCCGTCCAGCCATTGCTGCGGAAGGCGCGGGCGGCGGCAGCGACGCGCAGGACCGGCTCGCGCTGTTTGCCATAGGCCAGCTTTCCGACCTCGACCAGACTGCGCGCCTCATAGTCGAGCAGAATGGCTTTGATCACGGCCCGCATGTTGCCGCGCTCATGCTGAGGGGTGCCGTCGTCGTTGAATTTCGACACCACGCGAAAGAGATAGTCGCGCGACGGATGGCTGGTCACGAGCCGCTGGATGAGCTGGCGGCAGATGAAGGGACCGACGTTCGGGTGTGCGAAGAGCTGGTCATGCGAGATCTGCAGCTCTTGCGCCGGCAGCGCCTGATATGCCGGGTCGTTGTACTGCGTGCTGCTGTGCGTCGCGTAGGGATCCAGCGGCTGGCCGCCGACGGTCGCGAGCCCCGGCAGGACTTCGTTGTTCAAGACGCGCTTGGGTCCGGTGAAATGCCGCGGCGGGACCTCGCGCATCTGGCGGGTCCAATCCGCGGCGGCATTGAGCGAGGTGCGGGCAGCGCCGTCGTAGCCATAATCCCAGCCGGTGAAGACATGGGCGAATCCCACGATCTCTTGCTGATTGTAGGTTTCGATCGGAGCGCTCTGCGAGTTCAGCACCAGGGTGCCATCCGGCCACATCCGGAAGAGACCGACGGAAAAGAGCTGCTTGATCTCACGCGCGTAGTTTTCGTTGGGAATCCGGCCCGAGATGAGATCGGGCTTGTCGTTGCGCAGCATGTCGAGATACCGGCCCATGGCCGGGGTGAGCGTCGTGTTCTGCAGGATCTGGCGGAAGTTCCCGAAAGCATGGTCGGCCAGCTTGTCGTAGAAATACGAGAGAGCCCGGGCATTGTTAACGAGCGGGCCCGCCGCCGAGACAACGTGGATTTCACTCAGCGCAAAGGCGATCCGCTGGCGGAGCTGATCTTCTCCAGTGATGGAACGCCACCACCAGGTGTTGAAAGTCAGAGCATCGGCAAACGCGCCGCCATTCACCGATGACTGTTCGGTGCGCAGGACTTCGGGCAGGTGCAGGCTGGTGGGCTTGTCGAACTGATCGTCGATCCACGCCTCGTAGCTCGCCATGGCTTGCAACCCCTGGATGTCCGCGATGTTCGGACCGAAGGTCGCCTGAGTCAGGAAGCGGGCCGCGGCACCGGCATTCGTGGGGCCGGCCAGTGGCTCGGTCGTCCAGTCTGGCGGCAGAGGCGGGGGAGTGAAAGTTCGCGAGCCGGCCGCCAGCGTATAGTTGCCGCGGATTTCACCGAGCGGATACGACGGGGTGTGCAGGTTGATGTACGACTTGCCCTGCCGGATCATTTCGAGCATCTCCGCTTTCGAGTAGTTCCCCTGCGGTTCCTGAAACGTCCACTTGAAGCTGCCGTTGCCGCTGCCGCCGCTGCCTCCAGGGGTAGGATCGTACGTGTGAGACTGGCTGAGCAGCTCGCCGCCGGTGGTTTCGGGCTGGTCGAAGTCGAAGACGATCTCGCCTTGCGGCTTGGTCAGGTAAGCATCCGCGTGGATGTGGTGCGTCATCAACTGACCCGTCATCCCGTGGTAGCTGAATTGGATGGTGGCGTAGGGCGGGTTCGCATCCTCAAAAACCGTCATAGTCGACGTCCCGACCCCGTTCGTCATCGCGCCGCCCTGGGCGAGCAAGGTGGCGACGTACAAGGTTCCCGTGGAGGATCCGGGCACGGGCGGGACATAGACAGAAAGCGCCGATCCCGGCACCACTTCACTCGGCACACTTCCGGTCTGACCGGGTTTGAGCCAGCCGATCGCGAGGTTGTCGCCCGCGCCGACGCCAGCCTTGTGCAGGATTTCGACGTAATACTTCCGGCCAGCCTCGAGGGCGAGCCATGGGGATTTCTGGCTGGTCTCGGCATTCCAGGTGCGCGGAGTCGCGCTACCCGTGGCCACCGAGGCTCGCTTGAAGGCATTGATCGGTTCGTCGTCGTTGGAGATCCAGAGTTCCGCGGCGTTGTTTGCGGCGATCCAGAAGTAGTAGTTGCCCGTGGTCGGCGCGCTGATGTAGCCGCGGATGCGCGCTCCGTAGTCGTCGCCAAAATCGGTCGGCGCTTCGAGGGACGTGAGATCGACCGCGTCATCCGGCAAGGCGCCAGTCTGGATGTGGGCCACGGTATCGGCCACTGTCGCTCCCGTCACATTCGTCCAAAACTCGCGCTTGATGGGCGTGGCGGTGTTGTCATCGACGTGCAGATTCAAAACCGAGGTGCCGGTGCCCGCCGCGCTCGTCGTGGTGATGACAATCTGATAGTCGCCGCCGGCGCCCGCGGGCGGCGTGCCGCTGAGCACCCCGCCACTGAAGGTCAGCCACGTCGGCTTGCCGGTGATGCTCACGGTCGCGCCGTTCGTCCCGGCGATGACGTGGGAGAATGGGCCGC